>DAIMFM010000001.1:0-4153 GCA_036724585.1 Burkholderiaceae bacterium
GAAAGGCGCGCGCGTAGCGTTCGGAGAGCAGCGCGCCCTCGATCTCGCCCCAGCGCTGCGCGAGCGCCGCCTCGAAGCGGTCGTCCCAGCTCGCCGCCAGCTCGCGGCTCTCCGCCTCGAGCGCGCCCGCGTCCGGCACCGCGAGCGCGGCGCCGGCCTCTGGCTCGCCGCCTGTGGCGGCGGTGGCGGTAGCGACGATGCGCCCGCGCCGGCCCGGCTCGAACCACCTTCGGCCAGTTTCCTGGTGTCGTACATGTACGACTGGTACTACTGGATCGACCGGCTGCCGCCGGCGCCTGTCCCGGCCACCTGGCCCGCCGCCCATGCCGCGCTCGCCGCGCTCAAGGTGGCCGAGGACCGCTACAGCTACATCGAGCCGGCGGCCACCGACGACGCCTTCTTCGACGAGGGTCGCAGCCTCGGCTTCGGCATCACCTACCAGATCGAGGCCGATGCCCTCGCGCTGCGCCTGGTCCAGCCCCGCTCCCCGGCGCACGCCGCCGGCATGCGCCGCGGCGACCGGATCATCGCGATCGATGGCCGGTCGATCACCGATATCCTCGCGGCCGACGCGCTCGCCGAAGCCTTCGGACCCACTGAAGTCGGCGCCGGGCTCGACTTCGAGCTGCGTCGCGATGGCCGGATACTGCATGCCAGCGTGGCGCGCGCCTGGTACGACATCAGCTACGTGATGGCCCAGGGCATCCACGAGGCGGGCGGGCGCAAGGTGGGCTATGTCAACTTCTATTCCTTCGGCAGTCTCGGCGTCGCCCCCTGGCAGGCCGCGCTCGACCAGCTGGCCGCGCAGGGCGCGCAGGACCTGGTGGTCGACCTGCGCGAGAATGGCGGCGGCCTGGTGGCGGTCGCGGCGCAGGTCGGCGCGGCACTCGGCCAGGACGACCTCGCCGGCAAGACGATGGGCACGCTCGAGTTCAACCGGGCGCACACCGACGCCAACCGGTCGTTCCGGTTCACCAGCGATCCCCGGGCCGGGCGCTTCGAGCGCGTCGTCTGGCTCACCGGCGCACGCACCTGCTCGGCCTCGGAGATCCTGATCAAGGGACTGGACCCCTGGCGCCCGGCGAGCCGGGTCGGCACCTCGACCTGCGGCAAGCCGGTGGGCTTCACGCCGCCCACCCACGAGGGCTGGGTCTACTCGGTCGTCAGCTTCAGCACGCGCAACGCCCTCGGCGAGGGCGACTACTACGACGGCCTGGCGCCGGACTGCCGGGTGACGGATCCGGTGTCCGGCGAGTTCGGCGAGCCCGACGAGCCGCTGCTCGCCGCGGCCCTGGCCTGGCTGGCAGACGGGCGGTGCCCGACGCCGGTCACGGGCAAGGCGGCGGATGCCGCCCCGCGCTTCGATGACTCCCTGCGCGGGCTTTCGACACTGACCGGACTGCGCTAGGCGGCTTGCGCAGGAGGAGCCTGGGCCTGCGCCCGCGCCGGCCGCCTGCGCGCGATGGCTCAGCCGGCGGCGGCCGCCACCGGGATGGTGTCGGCGCCGCCGAGGGCGTCCGCGGGAGCGCTGGCCGCGCGCAATGCGCTCCAGAGGGCGGGCTTGCCCGGCTGGTCGATGCCGGCGAGCAGGGCCTCGTGCGCCGCAATCTCGTCGGCGCTCGCGCGCAGGACCGGCAGCGGCCTGGGCAGGGGCCAGGCGATGTCTTCGGCCGCCGCGATCGTGCCCTCGTCGCCGAACATGGCGAAGGACTCCTGGCCGCTGGTCATCCGGAGATAGACCTCGGCCAGCAGCTCGGCATCGAGCAGGGCGCCGTGCAGGGTCCGGTGTTCGTTAGAGACGCCGAAGAAGCTGCACAGGGCGTCGAGCGAATTGCGCTGCCCCGGGCGGCGGTCGCGTGCCATCGCTAGCGTGTCGACCACCGCGGCGCAATGGCCTGCGAAGGGTTCGCGGCCCAGCCTGGCCATCTCGGTGTCGAGGAAGCCGATGTCGAAGGGCGCGTTGTGGATCAGGACCTCGGCGCCGCTCACGAAGGCGAGCAGCCGATCGACGATCTCGGCGAACCTGGGTTCGCCGGTGAGGCGCTCGCGACTCAGGCCGTGGACCTGCTCGGCGCCGGGATCGATGTCCCGTTCGGGATCGAGGTAGGTATGGAAGGTCCGCCCCGTCCGCCTGCGGCCCTGGAGTTCGACGAGCCCGATCTCCACGATGCGATGCCCCTCCTCGGGGGCGAGGCCGGTGGTTTCGGTATCGAGGACGATCTGGCGAATCATGTCGCCGATTCTAGCGCCTCGCGATGGTCGAGGACGGGCTCGCGATGGCGACGCGTGAAGAGCATGTACACCGACGGCACGACGAACAGGGTGAGGACGGTGCCGAGGCTCATCCCGCCGACCACGACGAGGCCGATCTGCTGGCGGCTCTCGGCCCCGGCGCCGGTGGCCAGCGCCAGCGGCACCGCGCCCAGCACCATGGCGCCCGTCGTCATCAGGATCGGGCGCAGCCGCAGGCTGGCCGCCTCGATCACCGCCTCGCGGATCGGGCTGCCGCGATCGCGCAGCTGGTTGGCGAACTCGACGATGAGGATGCCGTGCTTGGTGATCAGCCCGATCAGGGTGATCAGCCCGATCTTGCTGTAGACGTTGATCGTCCCTCCACCCAATTCGAGCAGCAGCAGCCCGCCCACCATCGACAGCGGCACGGTGGAGATGATGATCAGGGGATCGACGAAGCTCTCGAACTGCGCCGCGAGCACGAGGTAGATGAAGAGCAGCGCCAGCACGAGCGTGAGCATCTGCGACGATGAGGACTGGAAGTACTCGCGCGACTGCCCGTCCCAGTCGACCACGAAGCCCTGGGGCAGCAGGCGCTCGGCAGCCGCCTGCGCATGGGCGAGCGCCTCGCCCTGCGAGGTCCCCGGCCCGAGGTTGGCGGTGATCGCAAGCGCGCGACGCTGCGAGAAGTGGTTGAGCTCCTTCGGCCCGACGGTCTCCTCGGCGCGCAGCAGCGAGGACAGCGGCAGGAGCGTGTCGCCGCGCCCGGCCACCAGGATGTCGGAGATGTCGTCGGGCGACGTGCGCCCGGCCGGATCGAGCTGGACGATCACCTCGAACTGCTCGCCGTCCTTGCGGAACCGCGTGACCCGGCGCCCGCCCAGCGAGGTCTCGAGCACCCGCCCGATCGTCTCCATCGAGACGCCCGCGTCCGCCGCCCGCTCGCGGTCGATCCACAGGCGCAGCTCCGGCTTGTCGAGCCGCAGGTCGGTCTCGACGCCCTGCAGGCCCGGCCACGATCGCAGGTGGGCGAGCAGCGGCTCGGCGCCGGCCTGCAGCTTCTCGTAGGTGTCCGAGGTGATCACCACCATGCTGAAGGGTCGCGAGCGATAGGGCTGGCCGAGCGAGGGCGGCGCCAGCGCATAGGCGTTCACCCCCGGCACCGAGAGCAGCTGCGGCAGCAGCTCCTCGAGCATCTCCGGCACCCTGCGCTCGCGATCGGCCCAGTCGGCCATGCGCAGGGAGGCGACGCCGCGCTCGACCGTCGGGTTGCTGGCGACGACGAAGACCCGGTCGACCTCGGGAACCTCCATCGCGATCCGTTCGATGCGCTTCGCGTACTCCGTCGTGTACTGGATGGACGAACCCTCGGGTGCGGTGAAGGAGGCGAGCATCACCCCGCGGTCCTCCGTCGGGGCGAGTTCCGACTTCATGTTCGTCCACATGAGGACCGTGGCCACGAAGCAGCCCACCACCCCGAGCGCGACGAGCCAGCGCACCGACAGCACCGCGGACAGGGCGCGGCGGTAGCCGGCGGTGACCCAGCGCAGGACCGCCTCGATGCCGCGCGAGAGCGGGCCCGGGCTGGCCTCGTGGCGCAGCAGGCGGGAGCACATCATGGGCGTGAGGGTGAGCGCGATGAAACCCGAGACGAGCACCGCGCCGGCAAGCGTGAGCGCGAACTCGATCAGCAGGCGACCCGTCCGCCCCGGGGTGAAGGCCTGCGGCGCGTACACCGCCGCGAGCGTGAGCGTCATGGCGACCACCGCGAACGCGACCTCGGAGATTCCCTAGAGGACCTCGGCCACCGGCTTCATGCCCCGCTCGATATGGCGGTGGACGTTCTCGAGCACGACGATCGCGTCGTCCACCACCAGGCCGATGGCCAGGACGAGCGCGAGCAGGGTCAGCGTGTTGATCG
>DAIMFM010000001.1:4163-14210 GCA_036724585.1 Burkholderiaceae bacterium
AGCCGGCGAGCAGCATCAGGCCGAAGGTGGTGACGAGCGCGATCGGGATCGTCACCAGCGGAATGACCGACGCCCGGATCGTGCCGAGGAAGAGGAAGATCACGACCGCGACCAGGACCGCGGCCTCCCCGATCGTCATGAACACCGCCTCGATCGAGCGCTCGATGAAGAGGGACGAATCGTGCGAGATGGTGAGCTTGAGCCCCTCGGGGAGATCGCGCTCGATCAGTGGAATCTGTTCGCGCAGCGCCGCGCTCAGCACCAGGGGATTGGCCGTCGCCTGCTTGATGATGCCCATCGCGACGGTGTTGTTGCCGTTGAAGCGCACCACCGTGCGTTCGTTCTCCGGACCGATCCCGACGCGGGCCACGTCGCGCAGCCGCACCGGGTAGCCGAGCTCGGTCTTGAGCACCATGTTCTCGAAATCGGCCACCGTGCGCAGGTCCGTGCGCGAGACCACGTTGAACTCGCGCATGGTGCTCTCGATGCGCCCGGCCGGCACCTCGATGTTCTGCGAACGCAGCGCCCGCTCGACGTCGAGCGGCGTCAGCCCGAAGGCGCCCAGCTGGTTCTTGTCGAGCCAGATGCGCATCGCATACTTGCGCTCGCCGTAGATGCGCACGTCGGCCGCGCCGGGCAGGGTCTGCAGGCGCGGCTTGACCAGCCGGTTGGCGATGTCCGAGACCTCGAGCGCCGACATGTTCTCGCTAGAGAACGCCATCCAGACCACCGGGTTGGCGTCGGCCTCCACCTTCGCCACGACGGGTTCGATGACATCGTCGGGCAGCTTGGAGCGCGCCCGGGCGACGCGGTCGCGCACATCGGCGGCGGCGCCGTCCGGGTCGCGCTCGAGCCGGAAGCGCACGGTGATCTGGCTGAGCTCGGCGCGCGAGATCGAGGTCAGCACGTCGACGCCCTCGATGCCCGCGATCGAATCCTCGAGCGGCTTGCTGACCTGCGATTCGATGATCTCGGCCGACGCACCGAGGTATTCGGTGCGCACCGTGACGACCGGCTCCTCGATCTGGGGATATTCGCGGACCTGCAGTCGCTCGAAGCTCACCGCCCCGACCAGCATCAGGATGATCGCGAGCACCGTCGCGAAGACGGGCCGCTGAATGCAGGTATGGGACAGGCGCATGGAAACGGCCCGCCGGGCTCAGCGCGCGGCGGCCGCGGGGGCCGGCGCCGGGACGACCGCGTTGATCCGCGGATTCTCGCCGCGCAGCTTGAGGTGCCCGGCCACGACGACGCGATCGCCGGCGGCCAGGCCGGAGACGACCTCGATCACGCCGGCGGTACGCCGGCCGGTGCGCACGACCACCCGCCGGGCGCGCTCGCCATCGACCAGGAACACATGGGATTCATCGGCCCCGACGACCAGGGCTTCCTCGGGGATCACCACCGCGTCGGGCGATTCGCCGGTGACGAGGCGGGCGCGCGCGAACATGCCGGTACGCAGCTTCGCGTCGTTGCTCTCGATCCGCCCGCGCGCGAGCAGCGCCCTGCCGCTCGCATCGACCTGGGCGTCGATGGCGACCAGGCGGGCGCGCAGGCTCGCCTGCGGATAGGCATCGAGCGTGAGCAGGATCACCTGGCCGGGTTCGATCTCGCCGAGGAAGCGCTCGGGCAGGCGCAGGTCCACCTCCATGGACGAGAGGTCCTCGATGCGGACCAGGTCGGCGCCGGCCTCGACGTAGTCGCCGACGCTCACCCTGCGCAGGCCCAGCACGCCGTCGAACGGCGCCGTGAGCCGGGTCTTGCCGAGGCGCGCCTGCGCGAGCTTGAGCTTGGCCTCGAGCACCCGCATCGACGACTCGGCCTCGTCGAGCGAACGGGCGCTGACGAACCGCTGGTTGGCGAGCTCGCGGGTGCGCCGGACATTGGAGCGGGCGAGATCGAGCTCGGCCCGCGCCTGCTCGACCTCGGCGCCGATCACGCTCGCATCGAGCGAAATGAGGAGGTCGCCGGCGCGCACGGCCTGCCCGTCGCGGAAGTGGATCTTGTCGATGCGGCCCGCGATCTCGGGCCTGAGCATCACGG
The DNA here is from genome assembly GCA_036724585.1 of Burkholderiaceae bacterium. Taxonomy (GTDB): domain Bacteria; phylum Pseudomonadota; class Gammaproteobacteria; order Burkholderiales; family Burkholderiaceae_E; genus JAMLIN01. The sequence continues at coordinate 6,207 of DAIMFM010000001.1, forward strand.
ACTCGGCCGCCCGCAGGGTGCCGACCGCCGAGATCTCCTCGCGCATCAGCCGGTGGCGCGCCGCCGCCACCTCCACGTCGATGGCCGGCTCGGAAACGATCGCAGGGGGCTGCGCGGCCGGGGCGGCATCGCTGCCCTGCGCCCATGGTCGCGTTGCCGCGAGAACCGCCGCGACCGCGCCGATGGCCAGCACCCCGATGGGAATCCAGCGCGAACGAGGCTTGCTTGTCATGGACGAACGGGTTGGATGATCCGCCGTAGCATAGCCGCTGGCCGCCACTGCCGACACATTGGATTTCCCCGAGAAGCGGTGCGATGGCCCGGCATGTGCACGCTTCGACCGTTGGCCCGGCGCCGGCGCCCGTTCGTTCGCCGCGCGCCGGCACCGCCGGCCCGATACCGGGACCCCGGCCGCCCCGGGCAGGGCGGGCTCAGGCCAGGCGCTCCCTCAGCCAGGCGCCGATCGCGTTGACTTCCTCGATGCAGACCTCATGGCCCATGGCGTAGTCGTGCCAGGCGACCGGGTAGCCCGCCTGGAGCAGCCGGTCGCGCGAGTCCATGGCACGCGCGGCCGGGATCATGTCGTCGTGGTGGCCATGCGCCATGAAGATCGGGATGGAGCGGTTCGCGTCGGACGCTTCCTGTGGCAGGGAATCGGCCAGGACGAGGAAGGTCGACAGCGCCAGGATGCCCGCCAGCGGCCGCGATTGCCGCAGGCCGCTGTGGAGCGCGATCACGCCGCCCTGCGAAAAGCCGGCCAGCACGATGCGCGACGAATCGATGCCGCGCCGGATCTCCCGCTCGATCAGCGCGTCGAGCGTCCCGGCCGACGCCCGGATGCCGGCTTCGTCGATGTCGCGCCCGCCGAGTTCGCGGATGTCGAACCAGGCGCGCATCGGCATGCCGCCGTTGATCGTGACCGGTCGCACGGGCGCGTTCGGGAACACGAAGCGGACACCGGGGCCGGCATCGAGGCCGAGCATCGGGACGATGGGCATGAAGTCGTTGGCATCGGCCCCCAGGCCGTGCAGCCAGATGACCGCCGCACCGGGTGCGCCGCCGACCTCGCGTTCGACGGTATCGAAGGATTCGGGCGTCGTCATGTCAGGCTCCGGCGCCGGCGCGCGCCCGCGGGTCGCCCGCGCGGACCGAGGCGACGCCCCGGTTGGCAAGGGCGTCGGCCGCCTCGTTGCCGGGATGGCCGGAATGGCCACGGACCCAGCGCCAGTCGATGCGATGCAACGCCGCCAGTTCATCGAGGCGCTGCCAGAGGTCCGCGTTCTTGACCGGCTTGCGGTCGGCGGTCTTCCAGCCCCGCGACTTCCAGTTGCGCATCCACTCGGTGATGCCCTTCTGGACGTACTGCGAATCGGTGTGGATGCACAGGTCGCCCGGGCCGTTCAGTGCCTCGAGTGCCCGAATGACGGCCAGCAGTTCCATCCGGTTGTTGGTCGTGAGCGCCTCGCCCCCGAAGAGCTCCTTGCGACGCTCCCCGCTCACGAGCAGCGCGCCCCAGCCACCGGGCCCCGGGTTGCCCTTGCAGGCCCCGTCGGTATAGATGTCGATCCTTGCCATGATTGTCCGGAAGCTTGCCAGCGCAAGGGCTTTTGGTTATGTAGTAGATCGTCGGATCGAGTCCTGCCGCGATGAGCTGCGACCCGATCCGCAATCGATTCTAGCCGACCGAACCCAGCCGACCGAACGGAGGAGCCACTTGCTGGAGAAGCAGCTATCCAAGTACCTCGGGCAGTTGCGTGAGAAACGTTCCATCCCGTTGCGCGTCCGGCTATGGGACGGCACGACGACCGATCTCGGGGACGACCCGGTCGTCACGGTTTCGCTGCGCGACATGGCGGCCGCCCGGCGGCTGGTCAATCCCAGCCTCGATTCGCTCGGCACCGCGTTCGTCGAGGGCGACATCGACGTCGAGGGCAATATCCGCGACGTCATCGAAGTGGCCACGGCGCTGGCCGACGAAGGCGACGAACGCAAGGGACTCGGCAACCTGCCCGACTGGATCGCCAAGCATACGCGAAGCACGGACAAGAAGGCGATCGAGTACCACTACGACGTCTCCAACGACTTCTATTCGCGCTGGCTCGACCCGGCCATGGTGTATTCCTGCGCGTATTTCCCGCGTGGCGACGAGAACCTGGCCGAGGCCCAGAAGGCCAAGCTGGAACATGTGTGTCGCAAGCTGCGGCTGCGCCCGGGGATGACCCTGCTCGACATCGGCTGCGGCTGGGGCGCGCTGGCGATCCATGCCGCCCGCCACCATGGCGCCCGGGTGCTGGGCGTCACCCTGTCGCAGAACCAGTACGACCTGGCGCGCGAGCGAGTCCGCGAAGCCGGCCTGCAGGATTCGGTCGACATCCAGCTCACCGACTATCGCGACATCCCCGGCTCCGAGGTCTACGATCGAATCAGCTCGATCGGCATGCTCGAGCACGTCGGCCTGAAGAACCTGCCCGACTACTTCGGGATCGTCCATCGCCTGCTCAAGCCGGGCGGCCTGACCCTGCAGCATGGCATCACCTCCGCCGATCCGGACGATCGCAGCGTGGGCAGGGGCGCGGGCGACTTCATCGCGAAGTACGTCTTCCCCGACGGCGAACTCCCCCACGTCGCCCGGGCGATCTCCGACATCTCGCGTGCGGGCCTCGAGCTCACCGACGCGGAGTCCCTGCGGCGCCACTACGCGCGCACCCTGGGGTTCTGGTCGGACGCGGTCGAGGCGCAGCTGCCGGAACTGCAGGAACTGGCCGGCGAACGCCGGCTGCGCATCTGGCGTGTGTACCTGGCGGGCTGCGCCTACGGCTTCGCCCACGGCTGGGTCAACGTCTACCAGTTGCTGGCGGCCCGACCGCGCAAGACACAGGCCGGCCTGGAGATCGATGTGCCCATGTCGCGGGCCGATCTCTACGCGGACTGAGCCGCCCGGCCCGGGCGGTGGCGGCACCGCCCCGGAAGGACCCGGGAGTCAGCCGCGACGCTCGTCCGGGGCGCGCCTGGGTATGGGCGTCGCCTCCCCCGGCTCGAACTGGGGCGAGGCGACGGGCACCGCGCGGGCGCTGCGCCGCGGCGGCTTTGCCCACACCGGTCCGACCAGTCGCATCGCGCGCACCCGCTTGACCGCGCTGACGCTGTAGAGCGCCCCGCAGATGGGCCACCAGCGATCGCCCGCCGCCTCCATGAAACGGGTTCGCTCGAGCCAGCGCTCGCTGCGGCAGGGTGGGCGATAGCAACCATAGCGGCCGCGCTCGAACTCGAAGCTGAGCAGCTTGAACCAGTCGCGCAGCCGCGGCAGCGCGATCATCTGGCTCTCGCGCGGGAGGAAGGGCCGGATCAGCCCGGCGGGAATCGCGCTGCGCATGCCCCACAGGCTGATCGGGTTGAAGCCGGTGACGACCACTCGCCCCTCGGGGCGCAGTACCCGGTCGACCTCGCGCAGGAGCTGGTGGGGGTCGCCGGAGAACTCCAGCACGTGCGGCAGCGTGACCAGGTCCACCGACTGGTCCCGGAACGGCAGTTCGCTGTTGTCCTCGATCAGCACGGACCGACCCGCAACCGTCCCGCCGCCGGCGGCGTCCGCCCGCGTCAGGCCGTAGAGCCGGCTGGGCATGCGGTTGTTGCGCAAGGTGTCGAGCCCGGGCAGCGAGAGCTGCAATGCAACATAGCCGAACAGGTCGGCCACCGCATGGTCGTAGCAGGCCTGCTCCCATTCGAGCACGTAGCGCCCGGCCGGCGATGCGAGCCATTCGTGCCAGGGACCCAGCCCTATAATGGCCGTAGCCTGTCCGTCACCCTGTTCGCCGCCGGGGGCCTGGTCGCCGCCCGGGGCCTGGTTCGCGCTCATGTCGACTTCGTCCGAATCGTTTCGCTTCGTGCCCGACCCGCATCCGAGAGTCCGGCCGGTACCCGCGTTTCGCGACAACTACCTGTGGCTCGTTGTCGACCCGACGGGGACGCGCGCCGCTGTCGTCGACCCGGGCGACGCCGGCGCGATCGAACGCGCCCTCGCGGCCGCATCCCTTTCCCTGGATGCCATTCTACTCACCCACCACCATGCCGATCACACCGGCGGGGTGGCGGCCCTGGTGGCGCGCTGGAAGTGCCCGGTGCACGGCCCGCGCGCCGACCCGATCGAGGGGATCGACCATCCCCTCGACGACGGCGACCGGCTCGTGCTGCCCGCCTTCGACATCGATTTCGAGGTCATCGCGGTGCCCGGCCATACGCTCGGCCACATCGCCTACTTCGGCAAGCGCCTCGGCGGCGAAGACCCGCGCGGGGTGCTCTTTTGCGGCGACACCCTCTTTGCCGCCGGCTGCGGCCGGCTCTTCGAGGGCACCCCGGCGCAGATGCACCAGTCGCTCGGCCGGCTCGCATCGCTGCCGGCGGATACCCTCGTCTACTGCGCGCACGAGTACACCCTGTCCAACCTCGCCTTCGCGAACGCCGCCGAACCCGGCTCGGCCGCCGTGGCCGCCCGCCTCGCCGAAGCCCGGGCCGTGCGCGAACAGGACATCCCGACGGTGCCTTCGGCCATCGGGATCGAGCGCGACACCAATCCCTTCCTGCGCACCGACAGCCCGGCGATCATCGCCCGGCTCGCCGAACGCGGCCTTGGCGACGGCGCCAGCACCATCGAGCGCTTTGCCGCCCTGCGCACCTGGAAGGACGAGTTCTAGCCGCCCCGCGCCACCGCCTGGCGCGTGACGCGCCATTGCCGACGGCAGGACGCGCCCGACGGGCGGAACCGCCCGTCGATCGCCTGCGTATCCCGCTTGACCCCCCTATTGCGATTGCATACGATTCTGCCGGCCGACACGCGCGTTGCCGGCGCGTGCCGCGGCCGGACATGAATTGCCCGGGCGCCTACCGACCCGCCTGAACGAGCCCGGATGACGCCGTTGCCAAGTCGCCGCCCCCAAGAACCCGACAGCCGGCCCGCCGAGCCCCGCACCGAACCCCACCCCGGCGACGCGCACCCGCACGCCCCGTCCCGCGCGCCGTTCGTTCGCCTGCTGCGCATCCCGCTGGCCTGCACGCTGCTCGCGCTCGGCGCCTGCGGCACGATCGCGCCCGTGGGCCCGGACGAACGCGCCCCGGTCATCAGCCGCACGGATGGCGGCACGCTCGCGAGCGGCGCCGATGCCGCGGCCGGCGACGCCGGCACGCTGCCGGAAGGCACCCTGCCCGAGGAGGCGCTCGCCGACACGGGCACCACGATCGCCGGCGGCGAGGACACGGTCCATGTCGAGGAGGCCAACGCGCTCGAGCCCGTCGGCAATCTCTGGGACCGGATCCGCGCCGGCTTCGCGATGCCGGAACTCGATTCCAGGCTGGTCGAGCACCATGAGCGCAGGCTGCTTGCGCACCCCGACTACCTCGAGCGGATGATCGAGCGCAGCCGGCCCTACCTGTTCCATATCGTCGACGAGGTCGAGAAGCGGGGCCTGCCCACCGAACTCGCCCTCCTGCCCTTCATCGAGAGCGCGATGAACCCGGGGGCCACCTCGCATGCCAAGGCCGCCGGCCTGTGGCAGTTCATCCCGTCCACGGGCCGCGCCTACGACCTCAAGCAGAACTGGTGGGTGGACAACCGCCGCGACGTGGTCCAGTCGACGCGCGCCGCGCTCGATTACCTGGAGTACATCTACGGGCTCAACGACAACGACTGGTTCCTCGCGCTCGCCTCGTACAACTGGGGCGAAGGCGCGGTGGCGCGCGCGCGCAAGGCCAATCGCCGCAGGGGCAAGCCCGACGACTACATCCACCTGCGCATGCCGCGCGAGACGCGACACTACGTGCCGAAGCTGATCGCGCTCAAGAACATCGTCGCGCGGGCCGAATCGCTCTCGCTGCCGCTCGCCTACCTGCCCGACAAGCCCTACTTCGTCACCATCGACAAGCTGCGCCCGATGGATCTCGACCTCGCGGCCGAGTTCGCGCAGATGAGCGTCGAGGAGTTCGTGGCGCTCAATCCCGCGCATCACCGGCCGGTGATCTCGGCGAGCCGCAACCACGGCATCATCCTGCCGGCCGACCGCCTCGCGGGCTTCGTCGAAGCGGTCAAGGAACACGAGGCCGCCGGCGGCGTCTTCGCCAGCTGGCAGCCGTACACGCTGCAGAAGGGTGACACGCTGAGTGGCGTCGCGGCGAAGTTCTCGGCCACCGTCGAGGAACTGCGCAAGGCCAATGGCCTGCGTCCCAACTCGAAGCTGCTCGCGGGCAGCCAGATCCTCGCGCCCCACCAGACGGTGCTGGACGAGACCCGCATCGAGAGCTTCGCCGGGGCGAAGCTGGTCGAACGGGTGGAGACGCCGGCGCGCTACTACACGCCCAGGCGCAACGAGTCGCTGTCGCGTATCGCCCGGCGCTGGGGCACCAGCAGCAAACGACTGCGGGCGCTCAACGGGCTGGGCAGCAAGGTCGTCACCGTGCGCGCCGGCACGCGCCTCAAGGTGCGCCCGCCGACCGTGTCCACCGTCGTCACCGATGCCAGTGGCAAGCGGCGGATCGTCGCTTCGCAGAGGATCGCCACCAGCAACAGCACTGCCGCTCGCGCCTCGCACAAGTCATCGAGTCCCGCGAAGACCCCGGTCGTGCGCAGCGAGGCGGCAGCGAGCACCCGCAAGGCGGAATCGTCCGGACGGATCGATACCGCCAGGGCCAGGGCGCTGCGCATCGGCACCAGCGCCAGGCCGGCCAAGTGGCGCACGCCGCGCATGTAGGCAGGAAGCGCCGGGCACCGGCCCGGTCGTGGATGAGGCCGGGCAATGCCCGGCCGTGGCGAGACGGCTCGGGCCGGCCGCGGCGATGCGCCTGGGCGTTCAGGCCCGGCCGTAGCGATCGTCGAAGCGGACGATGTCGTCCTCGCCGAGGTACTCGCCGCACTGCACCTCGATCATCACCAGGTCCACCTTGCCGGGATTCTCGAGGCGATGCCGGGTGCCGATCGGGATGTAGGTGGATTCGTTGGCCGACAGCAGCGACTTTTCGTCACCGCACGTGACCACCGCGGTGCCGGACACCACCACCCAGTGCTCGCTGCGATGGTGGTGCATCTGCATCGAGAGCTGCTGGCCGGGCTTGACCTCGATCCGCTTGATCTTGAAGCGCGGCCCTTCGTGCAGGACGGTATAGGTGCCCCAGGGCCGCGCCACGGTGCGATGGATGACCGCTGCCTCGTGGGAGGCACCCTTGAGCCGCGTGACGATCTCGCGCACGTCCTGGCAGGCCGCCTTGTCGGCGACCAGCAGGGCGTCGGGCGTGTCGACGATCAGCAGGTCCCTGACGCCGACCGCCGCGACCAGGCGGTCCTCCGTCTGGATGTGCGTATTGCTGGTGCCGACGGTCATCACCTCGCCCACCGCGGTGTTGCCGCTGTCGTCGCAGGGCAGCTGCTCGGCGATGGCCCGCCAGGAGCCGATGTCGCTCCAGCCGAAGCCGGCGCGCACCGCGACCACCTGGTCGGCGCGCTCCATGATGGCGTAGTCGATCGAGATGTCCGGCATGGCGGCAAAGGCCTCGGCATCGAGCCGGATCTCGCGCGCCTCCTCGATCCCGCGCGCCCGGCTGGCGCGGCCGCCGGGCAGTTCCTTGGCGGGCTGTCCAGCGTTGCCACCCCCGCCCGCATCCGCGCCCACCGCGGCCCAGACTCTCTCGGCCGCCTCGAGGACTTCGGGCGCATGGTCGCGAAACGCCTGCAGGATCGTCGGCACCGAGAAGCAGAACATGCCGCTGTTCCATGCGAAGCGTCCGCTCGCCACGAAGGCGGCGGCCCGCTCGGCATCGGGTTTCTCGGTGAAGCGCGCGACGCGGTAGCCGCCGTCGCCCAGTGCCTCGCCGAGTTCGAGATAGCCGAAACCGGTCTCGGGGCCGGTCGGCTGGATGCCGAAGAGGACGATCTCCCCGTTTCGGGCGATGGCCTCGGCGGCCCGGGCCGCCGTCTGGAAGGCCGCCACGTCGGGGATGAGGTGGTAGGCCGGCAGGACGAGC
>DAIMFM010000001.1:14220-15840 GCA_036724585.1 Burkholderiaceae bacterium
CCTGATGGAGCGGGTCGGCGGCCGCTCGCGCATGTACCTGTTGCTGCAGGCCGACACCCGGTCCGAACTGCACGGCCAGGTCGACACCTGGCTGCCGCGGCTGCGCGAGTTGAAAGCGGCCCGGCAGGTGCGCTGGTCCATCGACATGGACCCGCAGGAACTCTGAGGGCCGCGGCGGCCGGGGCCGCCGTCTGGATGGCCGCCTCGTCGGGGATGAGGTGGTCGGCCGGCAGGACGAGCATGACGCCCTCGGGATCGATCGAGCGCGCCCAGAGCGCGGCGACGGCGACGGCCGGCGCGGTATTGCGCCCGACCGGCTCGAGCAGCTGGATGGTGCGCACCGCGTCGAGGCCGGCGACCGCCGCGATCTCGTCGCGCGTCTTGAACGCGTAGGCCTCGTTGGTGACGACGCAGGCATGGCCGTCGGCCAGCGGGGCGGCGCGGGCGAGGGTCCGCTGCAGGAGGCTCGGCCCATCGCCGAGGCGCATGAAGGGCTTCGGGAACGCCTCGCGCGACACCGGCCACAGGCGGGTGCCGGCGCCGCCGGACAGTACGACAGGTATCATCGGGAACAATTCTCCAGCAAATGGGGCGGCAGCAGGCACCCGCGGCGACGAACGGCTGTTGCCGTGCCGTCCTCGTTCCGTTCGAATCCATCGATCGTGCCGCTTGTCGCGCCGAACGGGCATTGGCCTTGCATGCAATGGCGATTGCCCGCCAAACCCATTAATTAGATTCGATTCCGCGAGATGGACAGCCTTTCCTCGATCTCCGATACAGCCAGCGAAATGATACTGCGCATTGCCGTCTTTCCCGTGGCGGGCATGGGAACCCGATTCCTGCCAGCCACGAAGTCTATCCCAAAGGAAATGCTGCCGATCGTCGACCGTCCCATCATCCAGTATGCGGTCGACGAGGCGATCGAAGCCGGCTGCGACACCCTGATCTTCGTCACCGGACGCTCGAAGCGGGCCGTCGAGGACTACTTCGACCGGGCGCCCGAGCTCGAAGCCGAGCTCGAGGCCAAGGGCAAGACCGAGGCGCTGGAACTGGTGCGCAACATCATTCCGCCCCATGTGAAGGTGCTGTTCGTGCGCCAGCCCCAGCCGCTCGGGCTGGGCCATGCGGTGCTGTGCGCGGCGCCGATGATCGGCCGTGACGAGTACTTCGCCGTGCTGTTGCCCGACGACCTCATCGACGGCTATCCGGACGGCGTGCTCAAGCAGATGCTGCCGGTGGCCGTCGAGCACCAGGCCTCGGTGGTCGCCGTCGAACAGGTACCCCAGGCCGATGTCTCGAAGTACGGCATCGTCGATGCCTCGTCCACCAACGGCCAGCAGATGAAACTGCGCGGCATCGTCGAGAAGCCGCCGGTCGACCAGGCGCCCTCCACCAATGCGGTGGTCGGCCGCTACATCCTGCACTCGAGCGTGCTCGAGACGCTGGAGGACCAGGAACCGGGCACCGGCGGCGAGATCCAGCTCACCGATGCGCTGGCCCAGCAGATCGAGTCACCGGGCCTGTACGGCTACCGCTTCGGCGGCAAGCGCTTCGACTGCGGCAGCAAGCGCGGTTTCCTCGTCGCCAACATTCATTTCGGGCTGACCTGAGGCCTGGCCG
>DAIMFM010000001.1:15943-25845 GCA_036724585.1 Burkholderiaceae bacterium
AGACCGCCTCGGCGTCCTGTGCCACGGGCGGCTCGACCGCCCCGCCTTCATTCCCGGCGGCATCGTCGCCGGAAGCATCGCCGGGGCCGGACCCGACCGCGGTCCCTGCGGCGGAATCGGTGCGGGCGTCGACGTCCGCATCGGATTGCGGGATCGAGTCGCGCGCAAGCGGCCCGGATGTCCGGCCCGCGGGATCGAACGCGGCGCCCGCCACCGGCGATCCCGCATGGCGCGCCGTCGAATGCATCCGCGCGCTCGCGACGACGCGCAACGGCCAGCGCGGCACACCGCCCGCCCGATAGTAGGGACAGCGCCATGAGCCGCCCCGGATGCGCCAGTCGTCCCTCCCCCACGGGCTGTATGACGTGGGCGGCGGCGCAGCGCCCTCGCAGCGATCGAGCCATTCCATCCAGCGCACCGCAAGACTGCCGATGAGGGGCACTCGCATGGGCCAGGCATAGACGAGCTCGATCTGGAGCAGGTTGGCCTCGACGAGACTGCGACCGGAACTCGCACCGCGCGCATTGCCGCGATAGCGCAGGTTGTCGTTCGGGATCTCGACTGTCCCGGCGAGCGGCCTGCCCTCCTCGTCGTGCGCTGGCACGGCCCAGTCCGCGAAGTCCGCGGCGGTCGGACGAAGCTGCCGCCAGCGCGCCACGCCCTCGGCGAGTTCCGCCTCGAGGAGGGCGGTTGCGGCGACATGGCTGGTACTCACCGGCCGCGAGGCGAGCGCGTCGTCGCGGATGCCGATGAGCCCCACTGCAATGCCGCCGGCGATCGCCGCCGGCTCGGCATGCGAAGTGGCCCCGGCCCGTGCTCCCTGGAAGGCGGCGTACTCGACGCTCGCGCGACCGTGCAACAGCAGCGCCCACTGCAGCACCCCGAACCCGACCGCGAGAACGGCCGGCGCCACGACGAGCCACTCGGCCGCCGCCGCGCCACGGCACCGCCTGCGCACGGTGCGTTTCATTGCGGCGTTTCCTGCCATGCCAGGCGGACCGCCGGCCGGTCGAGCCCGAGGCGGGCGGCGGATCCGGCCGCCATCTCCAGCACACCGTGCGACCCGCCGCAGCGGCGCATGCGCCAGGGTCTGACCCCGGAATCGACTCGCAGGATGCGACCCTGGCGATCGACGAAGACCAGGTCGACCGGGCCGCGCATCCCGAAGGTATGGACGGCACTGCATGGAGAGATCCAGAGGCCGTACCGACCCGTGAGCGACTCGCGCCCGAGCAGGCCCCGCAGCCGGTCGATGAAGCGCTCCGCGCGCAGTACCCGCAGGCGGGTCCCGGCCGGCGACATGACGACGACCCGTGCTTCGCGCATCAGAACAGCCCCTGCTGCAGCAACTGCATCCCGATCGGAAAGAGCAACACCGCGAAGGTGCCCGGGAAGATGAAGGCCACCAGGGGCAACAGCAGCTTGACCGGAGCTTCCATCGCCCGCTGCTCGGCCTGCAGGAATCGCTCGCTGCGGCGCTGTTCGGCCTGCGCCCGCAGCAGGGGCGCGAGCGCAAGGCCCTGGCGCTCGGCGCTCAGCATCGCGGCGGCGAAGCTGGCCACCCCATCGGCTTCCGTCCGCTCGGCCAGGAGGCGCAGCGCTTCGCCGCGCGGCCGCCCGGCCCGCACGTCGCGCAGCACGCGCGCAAGCTCGTCGCGCATGGCGCCGGCCGGCGCGTGCGCCACGGCAAGCGCTATCGCAGCGGAGGGATTGAGGCCCGATTCGACGCCCAGGGTGATGAGGTCGAGGAGGAAGGGCAACTGGCGCGCCATCGCGCGTCGGCGTTCACGAATGCGATCGGCCAGTGCCGCCTGCGGCAGGAGGACGCCGACCAGCGCCGCGGGAACGGCGCAGCCAGGCGCCGTGAGTCCCGCCGCGAATGCCGCCGCAATGCCGAGCAGCATCCCCGCCGCGCCGGCCAGTATGCTCGCGGCCACCCATTCGTCCGGCAGCACCGCGAACTCGAGCCCCGCCGCGCGCAGCCGCAGCGCGATGCGACGACGCAGGCCGGGCCCCACCAGCGGTCGGCAGGCGATGGATACGACGCCGACCAGCCGCCAGACATGGCGCCAGGCCGGTGGCGGCAGGTCGGCGGCGCGCTCCCGGCCGGCCGACTCGACGAGCAGGGCTCGCACGCCGGCCACCAGCATGATGCTGGCGATACCGAACAGGACGACCGGCAGATGACGCGCGGCAACCGCGGCTTCCAGGACGGAAACGACCGAGTCCATGGCAGAGCCTAGATGTCGACCGCGACGATCCGGCGGATCAGTGCGATCCCGATGGCCTCGCTCACCAGCACGAAGGCGCAGACCGCCAGCCCCGCGTTCGTACCGAGGAGCATATCCACCATGGCGGGCTCGACCAGGGCAAGCAGCGCCAGCATGGCGAAGGGCAGCAGGCCCATGATCCACGCCTGGAGGCGCCCCTGCGCGGTGAGTGCGCGCACCTTGCCTTCGAGGGCGAGCTTGCTGCGCATGGCGGCGCCGAGCGAATCGAGGGTCTGGGCCATGTCGCCGCCGGCATTCACTCCCAGGCGCAGGGCGGTGACGAGCAGCACGGTTTCCTCGAGGGGCATGCGCCGCGCCAGGCCCGCGAGCGCCTCGTCGAATCGCATGCCCATGCGCTGCTGTCGCTGCATCAGCGCCAGTTCCTGGCTGGCGGGCGGCTGCATGCGGCGCGACAGTTCGGCGGTGACCGCGACGAGGCCATGGCCGGCGCGCAGCCCCCCGGCGATCAGGTCGACGAGTTCCGGCACCTGCAGGCGGAATCGCCGTCGACGGCGCCGGCGCAGCACGAGCAATACCATGCGAGGCAGCGCCGCCAGGGCGATCGCCGCCACGAGGGCGGGCGCGGCCGCGCCGGTGACCCATGCCACCAGGGCGGTCAGCGCCGCCACCAGTAACAGATGCGCCACCAGGAGTCGACCGGCATCGACGAACACGAACGACCTGCCGAGGTCGCGATCGACGCCGCTCGCGAAGCGGCTGCGATAGCGGCGAAGCAGCGGCGGCAGCACGGTCGCCACGGCGAGGAAGCCGGCCAGCGCCGCCACGAAGGCCAGCGCCACGATGGTGTCGACGCTCATTGGCATGGGGCCTCCCTGAACAGGCTGTAGTCGAGCGCCACGCCGGTCTCGGCAAGCGCGTCGTAGAAGCCGGGCACATGCCCGCAGGCCTCGAACGCGGGGCCGGCACGACCGGCAGCGGACCGCGCATGGTTCAGCCGGAAGATCGGCTGCATCTGGATGCGCCCGCCCTCCATGCCGGTGATTTCGGTGATCTCGGTGATGCGCCGTACCCCGTCGGCCTGCCGCGCCTGCTGGACGACGATGTCGACCGCCGAGGCGATCTGCTCGCGAATGGCCTGCACCGGAATGTCGACGCCGGCCATCAGGACCATCACTTCGAGCCGGGCGAGCACATCGCGCGGGCTGTTTGCATGGGCGGTGGTGAGCGAGCCGTCGTGGCCGGTATTCATCGCCTGGAGCATGTCGAGGGCCTCGCCGCCCCGGCACTCGCCGACGATGATGCGATCGGGCCGCATCCGCAGGGCATTGCGCACGAGATCGCGGATCGTGACCCGGCCCTTGCCCTCGGTGTTGGGCGGGCGCGCCTCGAGGGAGACGAGATGCGCATGGCGCAGGCGCAGTTCGGCGGCATCCTCGATCGTGATGATCCGTTCGCCATCGTCGATGAGGTTGGACAGCACGTTGAGCAGGGTGGTCTTGCCGGAGCCCGTCCCGCCGGAGACGACGATGTTGCGCCGGGTTCGCACGCAGACGCCGAGGAATTCGAGCATCGGGACCGATGCGGTATGGAGTCGCAGCAGGTCGGCCGGTTCGAGCACCCGGGCATTGAAGCGCCGGATGGTGACGGCCGGTCCGCGGATCGCCAGGGGCGGAATGATGGCGTTGACGCGCGAGCCATCGGGCAGGCGCGCGTCCACCATGGGCGAACCGTCGTCGATGCGTCGACCCACCGGCGCGACGATCCGGTCGATCACCGAGCGGATCGCATCGTCGCTCGAGAAGCGCAGTTCGGATCGTTGCAGGATGCCGGCGCGCTCGACGTAGACGGCATCGGTGCCGTTGACCATGATCTCGCTGACCGTCGGGTCGCCGAGCAGGGTTTCGAGCGGGCCGAGGCCGATGGCTTCGTCGATGAGGGCATCGACCAGCCGCGCGGGCTCGGCGTCACCGACGATCTCAGGATCGGCCGAGATGATCTCCTCGAGGATCGCGCGCAGGCGTGCCCGCAGTTCTTGCGCATCGAGATGGCGTATCTCCTGCCGACGCAGGTCGATCCGGCCCAGCAGCCGACGGTGCAGCAGGCGCCTGGCCTCGAGCGGCGCATCGTCGCGAGCGAGGGCTCCGTCGGGAGCGACGAGACTGGCCGGTACCCCACCCTTGCCCTCCCGGACGGCGCCATCGGGCCCGGACCCGGTGGCGAGCACGCGCAGCATGAAACCGCCGATGACGATCTCGTCGTCCTCCAGCAGCGGCCCGTACTCGTTGATTCGCTCGCCGTTGACCGTCGTGCCGCCCAGCGAGCCGAGATCGACGATCGTGTGGCGGCCCCCGGTGCGGCGGACCTCGGCGTGGGTGCGCGCGACCCGCCAGCTCGGCAGGACGACCGGGTGCGACCGATGACGCCCGATGCGACAGGGAAACTCGTCGATCGAGACGACGCTCGCCACGCCGGGCTCGGTTTCAATCGAGAGCGTCAACATGCGCGTCCTCCGGCATCCCGCCCGCCTGCCCAGTGCTCGATTCGCCTGCAAGCATCGCCCTGACCTCGGCCATGCGCGCGTCGAGCGCCTCGCGGCGAGCGCGTGCCTCGAGCGCGGGATCCTCGACGAAGCGCGGCGTCACGAACACCACCAGGTCCGTCTGCTGCTCGCGATACATGCGGGAGCGAAACAGTGCCCCCAGCACCGGCACGTCGCCCAGCCCGGGCACCTTGTCGATGCTGCCGGCCGCATCCTGGCGCAGCAGCCCGGCGATGATCAGTGTCTCGCCCTCGCGCAGGCTGACCTCGGTTTCGGCCCGCCGTTTCAGGAGGCCGGGGACGTCCTTGACCTGGACGTCGAAGTCGATCGAGGAGATCTCCGTCGCCACCTTGGCACGGATGAGGCCATCGGAGCCGGCCACCGGGCTGATGTCGAACTTGACCCCGTACTCCTTGAACTGGACGTCGATGGCGCCGAGGTTGCCCGCCTGGGGAATCGGCAGTTCGCCGCCGGCCACGAAGCGGGCGGTCGCGCCGCTGCGGCAGGACAGCCTGGGCTCGGCCAGTACCACCGCATCGCCGTTCTGCTCGAGCAGGTTGATCATCGAGCGAACGGAAGTGGCGATCCCGAACAGGGCCGAGAATGGCGCGACGCCCGAGCCGGTTTCGAGCCCGACACCGGCCGCCACGCCGCCCGGGTCGAAGGCCGAGCCGCGGTGGATGTCGCCGAGGATGCCGAAGCTGGGACCGTTCGCGCTGGGATCCCAGCGCACGCCGATGTTCTCGAGGGCACTACGCTTGATCTCGACCATGCGCACGTCCATGGCGATCATGCGCTCTCGCCCCGCCTCGCCGACCATGTTGACCAGCGAGGGGTAGGTCTCCACCAGCGTTCGAAGCCGGGCCGCCTGGGCCACGCTCGGCTGCTCGCCTTCGATGACGATGCGCTCCCCGACCAACCCGACGTGGAGGTTGCCTTCATCGCCGAGCAGGGCCCGTACACCGGCGAGCAGTCGCCCGGTTTCGGCCGGGACCACATGGATGCGATACGCGCGCGGCGGTCCCCGGCGCGGCCACAGGTGCAGGCTGCTCTGCCCCGGCGCCTCGGGCAGTACCAGGACCTGTTGCTTGTCGATCGCCGTCGCCTGGATGGACTTGCCGTTTCCCACCGCGATCCGGCGCACGCCGGGCGCCTCGATCAGGTGGGCCTGGCCGACTTCGAGGGTGAGTTCGACCGGCGCGGACATCACTGGCGAAGCCGTCGCGCCGGTGTCGCCAGCCGCATGCGCGAGCGACACCACGAAGCAGGCACCGGCGGCGAGGACGACGTGCGAGGCGCGCAGGTTCATGAGGCACTCCCGGGCGCAACGGGGCCGGGCGCCGCCGGTCGGTCGAGCGGTACCAGGCTCGCCTCGGGCAACGGCGCCGGGGCCCTGCCGATCGGTCCCCGACCCCCGACGATGATCTCCGGCGAATCGGGCCGCCCCCTTCGCGCGATACCGAGCAGTTCGTCGAGGTCGAGTGCATCGCGGGCGGCGGGCGTGCGGTCGTCGGGGTGGCGCAGCAAGGCGGTGATCCGGCCGCTGCGCTGGGCCAGGATGAGGCGCTGCGCCTGCTCGGGAGTGACTTCGACCGTGATCGCGCCAAAGCGACCCACCGGATCCGTTCGTGGGTCGACCTGGGTGTGCGTCCCGGTGGCCAGCACCAGCAGGTTGGACATCAGCGGTGTCGCGACCTCGCCCGTCGGCAGGCCCGCGCCGGGGCGTGGCCGCACGGAAAACATCAGGTCGATCCGGTCGCCCGGTCGGAGCATGCCGGACACCGAGTTCACTTCGTCCACCACCACGGTCATCGCACGCGTGCCCGGCGGGATGCGGCTCGAGAGGCCGGCGCGTTCCCGCACCGCGACGGCGGCAGCGAAGAGCGGTTCGCCCGATGACATCGCCAGCCGCAGCGTTTCGCCTTCGAAGGCGGCGAATTCGGCGGGCGTCACCGCGCCGGCCGGCAGGTAGCTGGCGTCCACCTTCCGCACAGCCATGGTCCCGGCGTCGATCGGGTCGCCGGGCGCAAGGCTGCGCTTCGCCACCACGACCTCGGTGAGCTGCCCGCCGATGTCGGCTCGCTGGCGCGCCGCATCGAGCTCGCCGGCGATGTAGCTGCGCGCACCGCTTGCGCCCAGCAGGCCGAAGCCGAGGGCGCCCGCCCACAACAATGGCACCCGGAAGCGCCGCCAGTAGTCGATCGGTTTCATGGCCGGGAGACTCCTTCGGTGAAACGTGAATAGGCGCGCGCGAGCGCGGCGAGAACGTCGTGGAGCGCCCCGTCGGGCACCGCCAACATCACGCCCACGACGCAGGCGAGGATGACCAGGTACTCGATGCTCGACTGGCCGCGACCGGAGGCGGGGCTCATGGCAGGCGCTCCTGGCAATGCACGACGACCGCGGTGCCCGCGTGGTGGGCATTGAAGGTCACCACGGCGACGACACCGCCCCCGCCGAACGCGAGGACACGGCCCCCGCGCAGGGCGATGGGCGCGTCGCCCGGCGCATCGAAGCGCAGCAGCGGCGACAGTCCGCTGCGACCGGCCGCGCGTTCGACCTGGTGCGAGACCGCTGCGACGTCCCCGTTCGCCAGCCAGGTGCGCGTCAGGTTGGCCACGGGGCCGTCCAGGCTCGCGAAGCTCGAGAGCGGTTCACCGAGTACCTGGAGGGCGCCCACGAACGCGGGCTCCGGCATGACGCGCAGGTCCGACGTCGCCCGGGAGCCGGGCGACGACGCGCTTCGGGCGCGCCATTCGAGGAGGCTGCGTCGCGCATCCACCCTGCCCGTCCCGCTGTCACGCAAGCTGATCGTCTCGATGCCCGCCGGCGTGAGCCGCGACAATGCGTGCCCTCCGGCAGCGTCGTCGCCGATGACGGGCCAGGGGTCCGCCGCCCACACCTGCCCGAGCCGGGCGGCAACCTGAGCGACCGTACCCGCGAACCGGGCTCGCTCCACGCTGAGGCTGAAGCGACCGAAGCGCCCGGCCGGAACGAGGACTTCCCATGGACTGTCCCCCGACGATGCGGCAGCCCCGTGCGCCGCGACCTGCCACAGCGAGCCAACGGCCAGCAGGACCGCCCCGAGCAGGCACCTGGCATGCGTGGGGCTCATGGCGACAGCCGGTCGTCGGGCACGAGGTCGACGTCGATCTCGCCCGGCCGGAATGCATCGGTACCGGATTCGAGTCCCAGCAGGTCGGCCAGCACCAGCAACGCTCGGGCCGGCGCGTAGCCCGCGGCGATGCTCGCTTCGGCGGCCGGCCCGAGACGGCGGCCCCGATCGACACGGGCCTCGACGGCGTCGTCTCCCCCGCTGGGCCCGGCTGCCGACCAGGAATCGCCGAGTACGGCGGTGCGGGCCTGCGGCCGCAAGGCGGTACCCAGCAACGACGCATCGAGGCGCCCCGCCGGAAGGCCTGGCTGCACGGCGACTTCGACCCGGGCTTCGCGGATGCCGTCGGCGATATCGAGCCCGAAGCGCGCTGGTCCCGCAAGCGTGGCGACGAGGCGGCCGGGATCGGGAATCCCCGAGAGCCGGCGGCCCGCGGCGAGCGATTCGCCGGCGTCGAACCGCGGTGCGCCGATACGGGCGGCGAGGCCATCGAACCGGTCCAGCATGGGCGCACCGCGCCGGTCGTGCCAGAGCGCCGGAATCGTCGTCGCACCGGCCGGCGCACCGGCTTCGTCGGCAACGGCGAACTGCGCATCTCGCAGCGACGCCAGGAGATCGTCCGGCGCGGTCCCCGGCTGGCATCCACCCGGCGCGAACGCGCAGCCGAATGCCAGGGAACGCGAGGCGTTGATGGTCGACCAGGCGATGGACTGGTACTTGCCGAGCAGCACGACGAGCATGCCGATCGATGCCAGCAGCGCCAGCCCGACCACCGCCTCGACCAGCGCCTGGCCGGACGCCCGGCTTCGGGTGCGTTCAGTCGACATGGGCTTCCGCCGCGGCGCGTTCGGCCAGGGAAGGCGTCACGAGGCGCGCCTGCCAGTAGGGGTTGTACAGGCTGGCGAATTCCTGTCGGGCCGGCCCGGACGGGGGACGAACGAAGTGCGCCTGCGCCGCGGCGAGCGCCCACAGGCGCGAGCCCGCATGGCCGCCGGGCGGCCGCAGCCGATCCGCCGGCCGGTCGAGCGACGGATTGCGGAACAGGCTGGACGCCTCGACGCGTGCCAGCACCGCCAGGCGCGTGCCGGGATAGCGCTGCGAGTCGAGGTTCTCGTAGGCGAGCTCGCGCACCCGGGCGCTGCCGGAGTAGTCGCCGGGCGCGCTCGCCACCGCCATGTCGGAGGGGGCTGTGCCGTCCGGCGCATCGAGCTGTCGCTCGGCGAACGAAAGCGCGGTCGGGTTGGTGGCTACACCACCGGAGCGCGCCACGATGCGGCCCATGGGCCCGTCGAGCCCGGCCTCGGCCGCGCCCCAGCCGAGCGGCAGCGATTCGGCACGGCGGCAGCGCCGGCCGAACAGGCCGCGACGGCGATTGTCATGCAGCGACGCAGTATCGGCGGCTTCCCAGCGATCGAGGCCCGGCGCAAGCGCCGTGCCGCCCCGCTTGCGATACATCTGGAACCAGGCCGAGGGTGCATTGAGCGAGAGCACGCAACTCGCCGGCAGGCCCCAGAGGACGACATCGGTCTCGCGCGGGCCGCTGGTGAAGTCGTCGAGCGAGCGCACGACCAGGTCGCGCAGGCGCTCGCGGTCGGCGTCCGATTCGTAGCGGCGGGTGAACCGGTTGAACGCCCCGCCGTCCGGCAGGGCGAAGGCGAAGAACGCGGGATCGTTCGCGCGCGCGACCTCGTTCGCGACGGCCGATGCCCCGAAGACGCCTGCGGAAAGCGTGAGCAGTTCCTGGCTCGCCTGGAGCAGGTCCTTGTAGCCCGTGCGCGGTGCCGCGCGCAACCGGATCTCGAGCGCGGCCGTGGTGTCGGCGAGCTCCCGGGCGACTTCGGCCGACTGGGCAAGGGTGTCGAACACGGCGCCCAGGGGTGGATAGACCTGCGCCATCCGGGCGGCGTTGCGGCTGAACTGCTCGAAGTGCCGCGCCCAGGACTGCAGGGTCAGGGCCTGGGCGACCGCGACCTCCTGGGCGATGATCGCGCGGTTGGAGTATGCGTTGAAGTTGAGC
>DAIMFM010000001.1:25855-33853 GCA_036724585.1 Burkholderiaceae bacterium
GTCGGCCGCATTGAGCAGCCGGGTCTTGTGCGCGACGGTCTGCCCGGTACGGAACATGTAGTACAGCCCCGCCGCTCCGAGCACCGCGAGCACGAGGGCGAGCGCGAGCGCCTGCCCGCGCTGCCGGCGAACCAGGGATGCCATGGTCGACCCCTGCGCGGCGCCGCGGCTCAGTGGTTGCCGAGTTCGTAGTTGTCCAGGCCCTTGCGCTGGTCCGCATTGGTCTGGGAGGTGTTGGCGCTGGTCTGGGCCTGCCCGATGGCGGTCTGGGCGTCCTGCCCCGAGACCTCCATCGCGAGACCCGCGGTCTGGTTGCGCAATGTCTGGCCGAGCAGCGTGTAGGTGCCGATCGCGGCAACGGCGATCAGCGCGACGATGACGACGTATTCGGTCATGCCCTGGCCGCGGGCGGCATGGATCTTGTGCATCTGAAGCTCCGTCGATGAAGAGGTGATCGAAGCTTCATGGTGCTCGCGAGCCTTGAGGATCGCGATCGTCCAGCGGTCGTAGCCGGACTAGGGCTGACGGCCGGCGAGGCGGCCCGCGGCCGCCTCGCGGCGATACACGGGCTCAGCCCGGCACCACTACCACCTTGCCCTTGACCTTGCGTCCGGACAGGTCGAGCAGCGCCTGGCCGGCCTGCTCGAGGGTGTAGCTCTTCGTGACCGGCGGCTTCACCTTGCCGGAGGTGTACAGCGCGAAGAGGTCCTTCATGTGCTGCTCGGTCTGCTTCGCGTCGCGGCGCAGGAACGCGCCCCAGAACACGCCGACCAGCGAGCCGCTCTTGAGCAGCGCGAGGTTGAGCGGGATGCGCGGGATGTCGCCGGCGGCGAAGCCGATGACGAGGTGGCGGCCGTCCCAGCCGATCGAGCGGAAGGCCGCTTCGGTCATCGAGCCGCCCACCGGGTCGTAGATCACGTCCGGCCCCTTGCCGTCGGTGAGCGCCTTGATGCGCTCGCGCAGGTCGTCGGTGCCGTAGTTGATGAGCTCGTCGGCGCCGCGCTCGCGGCACAGCGCGAGCTTGTCGTCGCTCGATGCCGCGGCGATCACCTTCGCGCCCATCGCCTTGCCGATCTCGACCGCCGCGATGCCCACGCCGCCGGCCGCGCCCAGCACCAGCAGCGTCTCGCCGGCCTCGAGCTTCGCGCGATCCTTGAGCGCATAGAGGCTCGTGCCGTAGGCGAGCACGAAGGCCGAGGCCACGTCGAAGGGCATGTCGCCCGGAATCGGCATGACGCGCCCTGCCTCGGCCACCGCCTTCTCGGCGAAGCCGCCCCAGCCGATGCTGCCGAGCACGCGGTCACCCGGCTTGAAGCCGGTGACGCCCTTGCCCACCGCTTCGACGATGCCGCCGACCTCGCCGCCCGGCGAGAACGGAAGCTCCGGGACGAACTGGTACTTCTTCTCGATGATCAGGGTATCCGGGAAGTTCACCCCGGCGGCTTTCACGTCGATCAGGACCTCGCCGGGCCCCGGCACGGGATCGGGAACCTCCTCGACGACGAGCGTCTCGGGCGGGCCCCATGCCTTGCAAAGTACGGCTTTCATGCTGTCTCCATAGCGTGGATGGATGCACCCGGGCGGGCGCCTGCCCATGGAGTTTAACGGCAAAGAAAACGCGGTCGGCTTGTGGCCGACCGCGCTCCCTGCTTCCAGCGGTCCACGAGGAGTTGCCTGCGTGAAACCGATCTCCTGCCTCCCTCTCCGTGTTCAGGTCACGGGGACCCGGGTCCGCGCGGTTTGCACAGGCCCGGTCCCGTTCGCGTCGCGCGCGATCAGAACTGTCCCTCTTCGGTCGAGCCCTTGAGCGCCGCCGTCGAGGCTTCGGATTCGACGGTGGTGGTCACGGCATCGAAGTAGCCGGTGCCGACTTCGCGCTGGTGCTTGACCGCGGTGAAGCCGATCTCGGCGGCGGCGAACTCGGCTTCCTGGAGTTCGACGAAGGCGGTCATCTGGTTGCGGGCATAGCCGTGCGCCAGCTTGAACATCGAGTAGTTGAGCGCATGGAAGCCGGCCAGCGTGATGAACTGGAACTTGTAGCCCATGGCGCCCAGCTCGCGCTGGAACTTCGCGATGGTCGACTCGTCGATGTTCTTCTTCCAGTTGAACGAGGGCGAGCAGTTGTACGCGAGCATCTTGCCGGGGAACTGCTTGTGGATCGCATCGGCGAACTGCTTCGCGAACTCCAGGTCCGGCGTGCCGGTCTCGCACCAGATCAGGTCGGCGTACGGCGCGTAGGCGAGGCCGCGCGAGATGGCCTGCTCGATGCCGTTGCGGCTGCGGTAGAAGCCCTCGACGGTGCGCTCGCCGGTGAGGAACGGCTTGTCGTTGTCGTCCACGTCCGAGGTGACCAGGTCGGCGGCCTCGGCGTCGGTGCGGGCGAGCAGGAGCGTCGGCACGCCCATCACGTCGGCGGCCAGTCGCGCCGAGACCAGCTTGGCCACTGCCTCGCGGGTGGGGACGAGCACCTTGCCGCCCATGTGGCCGCACTTCTTGACCGAGGCGAGCTGGTCCTCGAAGTGCACGCCCGCCGCGCCGGCGTCGATCATGGCCTTCATCAGTTCGAAGGCGTTGAGCACACCGCCGAAGCCGGCTTCCGCATCGGCCACGATGGGCGCGAAGAAGTCGATGTAGCCGTCGTCACCCGGGTTCTTGCCCTCGACCCACTGGATCTGGTCGGAGCGGGTCAGCGCGGCGTTGATGCGACGCACGACGTTGGGCACCGAGTTGGCGGGGTACAGCGACTGGTCGGGATACATCTCGCCGGCGATGTTGGCATCGCCCGCCACCTGCCAGCCCGACAGGTAGATGGCCTTGAGCCCGGCCTTGACCTGCTGCATGGCCTGGTTGCCGGTCAGGGCGCCGAGCGAGTTGACGAAGGGCTCCTCGTGGAGCAGCTTCCAGAGCTTTTCCGAGCCGCGGCGGGCCAGGGTGTGCTCGACCTGCAGCGAACCGCGCAGCCGGACCACGTCCTCCGCGGTATAGCCGCGCTTGATGCCGCGCCAGCGGGCGCTTTCGGACCATTCCTTCTGAAGCTTCTGGGCTTCCTGTTCACGTGTCGACATCAGGGAATCTCCAAGACTGTTGGGGTAGTGGGTTGGGATGGGGTGATGCGGAATTCGGTGCGCAGCCAGGCGCGACATGGGAATCAATCTTACGCCTTCGTGTTGCGCGGCAGCAGTAATTGATCACATTTCCAACAGGCGTCTTTTCTTTTGTTATTCATAGTCTTAGAGGTCGTTTTCCGCATTATGAGACGATATGCACCACGATGAAAAACGCGAATGCTGCAATGCCCCCGTTCTATTTCACATGACGGAAAAGTTTTTTCGATCATGGAATACTCGCTGTCGCGAACGACGGCGGCGAGGGGCGTTCGTCCTGCCGGCGTCGCGGCGTGGCCAGGGGCCTTCGACCGGCACTCGGCGACCGGCGGATCGAACATGGATGGCGGCGCCCCGGGAATGGCGCAGCCCTGGCGCCGGGACGATGATGGGAGCGCCTCTCGTCACCCAGCAAGGAGCGCCACCATGGCCCAGGAATCCCGCGAACTCGTCGTTCTGCTGACTCGTGGCGCCGACCACGAGCTGTCATCCGTCGCCTTCACGATCGCATGCGGCGGCATCACCTCCGGCCTCAAGGTCTGCATGTTCCTCACGAGCGCCGCGGTCGACCTCGTGCGCAAGCGCTCGATCGACCTCACGCACGTCCCGCCGCTCGATCCGCTCAAGGCGCTGGTCGACGACTTCATGGCGCGCGGCGGGGTCGTGATCGCCTGCCCGCCCTGCGTGAAGTCCCGCGGCTATACCCAGGAGGACTTCATCGAAGGCGTGACGATCGCCGGTTCCAGCGTGATCCATGAGCGCTTCAAGGCGGGCGCCGCGTCGCTGAGCTTCTGATCGATCGCAGTGCCGTCCGGGGGCTCAAGGCCCCCCGGGCGTCTCGTCGCTGTCGAGCAGGCGCCGCGAATCGGCATCCGGAAGCGATTCGACTTCGCGCAGGCGACGCTCGATCGCCCGGCTGCGGGTCTCGGCGGTGCCGATCGTGCTGGCGGCGCGCTCGATCTGCTCCCGGGTCTTCGCGAGGATGTCGCCGAAGCGGCCGAACTCCGTCTTGACCGCCCCGAGCAGCTGCCATACCTCGCTCGAGCGCTGTTCGATCGCCAGGGTGCGGAAACCCATCTGCAGGCTCGAGAGGATGGCCGCCAGCGTACTGGGGCCGGCCACGACCACCCGGTGATTGCGCTGCAGCTCGTCGAGCAGGCCCGGCCGCCGGACCGCCTCCGCGTACAGGCCCTCGGTCGGCAGGAACAGCAGCGCGAAATCGGTCGTGGCGGGCGGCGCGACGTACTTGCCGCGAATCGCCTTCGCCTCGTGGCGCAGGCGCGCATCGAGCTGGCGCTCCGCATTGGCCGCCGCCGCGGCATCGCCCTCGTCGCGCGCCGCGCCCAGGCGCTCGTAGTCCTCGCGCGGGAACTTGGCATCGATCGGGAGCCAGACGGGGCTGGCCGGATCATGCCCGGGAAGGCGGAGGGCGAACTCCACCCGTTCGCCGCTGCCCGCCACCACCTCGACGTTGCGGGCGTACTGCTCGGGCACCAGGATCTGTTCGAGCAATGCGCCCAGCTGGATCTCGCCCCAGGTGCCGCGCGTGCGCACATTGGCGAGCACGCGCTTGAGGTCGCCGACGTCGGCCGCGAGCGCATTCATCTCGCCCATGCCCTTGTGGACCTGCTCGAGGCGCGCGGCGACCATGTCGAAGGTCTCGCCGAGCCGGCGCTGCAGCGTCGCATGCAGCTTCTCGTCGACGGTCTCGCGCATCTGCTCGAGCCGTGCGGCATTGTCCCGGGTGAGCGTCGCCAGCTGGCGTTCGAGGGTTTCGCGGATCTCGCCCAGTCGTCGGTCGTTGGAATCGCCCAGCTGGGCGAGCGTGGCCGAGAAGCGATCGATCTGGCCACGCTGCGAGTCGGCGAAGCTCGACATCTGCTGCGCGAGGAGCTGGGACATTCGCGCGGTCGCCTCGGCCAGCTCGGCGCGGTCGGCGCGCGCCCGGGCCGCTGCCTCCTCGCGCGCCTCGCGATCCTGCGCATTGCGCGCCGCCAGCAGGCGGGCGAGCTCCTCGATGGCGTCGCGGGCATCGGCCGGCCGGCGGCGCAACAGGGCCAGCAGCAGGACGATGGCCACCAGGCCCAGGAGTGGCGACAGCCACCAGGCCTGCGCGAGCAGGGAGATCCAGTCGGACAATCGGCGCCGGTCGTATGCTTGGAAAGCAACGATTGTAGTGTCCCGCCCGCCGCCTGCCGGCAATTGCGCCCGATGCGGAAAATGTCACGAACCGGCGCAATCGGCGGCCCGGCCCGCCGGGCACACGCTTGCTTTCGCCGGCCCCCCGGGCCAGCATCGGACGACAAGCCAGAAGGAGCACGACGATGATCCGCCCCATCCGTTCGATCGCCCTGGCCGTCGGCCTCGGCACGATGCTGGTCACGCTGTACCTTCCCGCCTCCGCCGACGACAAGGGCACCTGGCGCTGTACCGGCGCCGACGGCAAGGTCCTGTTCACCAACGGTGATTGCCCCGCGGGCACGACGAAGGCAAGCCCCTGGGTCCCGACGCCCGCCGAAACGCGCATCGAGCGCACCGGCCCCGGGGACCCTGCACCGCTGGCGGCGCGCGAACGCCCCCTCGACCCGCTCCTGCCCACCGGCCGCGTCGATCCGTTCGTCGACTGCAAGGCGCGCGGTGGCGACTTCGACGTCGCGGCGCGAGTATGCCGGCTGCCCCCTGGCGGCACCGCACCCTGGGTCCGCGTCGAGGACTGAAGTCCCCCGGCCAGGCGCACAGGACGGGAACGGCGCGCGGTCCTCGGCGCCGTCGCCCGCGGGTCAGGCGTCGCGCAACACCCCCATGGGTGACGAGTCGAGCACATGGCGCAGGCCCAGCCAGCCCGCCAGCAGGGACAGGGCCGCGCCGCCCAGGGCGCCGAGCGGCAGCAGCGACAGCCGCAGGCTCAGTTCGAAATCGAACACGCGCTCGGCGAGGATCGCACCGACCGCGAGCGCGCCGACTGCCGCCAGCAGGCCGGCAAGCGCCCCCGACACCGCGATCTCGATCAGCTGGGCAATGGACAGCTGGCGACGCGATGCGCCGAGCGCGCGCATCAGGCCCGCCTCGCGCAGGCGTTCGTCGCGCGAGACCGCCAGCGCCCCATAGAGGACCGCAATACCGGCGACCAGGGTGAGCACGAACAGCACCTGCACCGCGCGAATCACCTGTCCGAGCATGTCCTGCACCTGGCGCAGGATGTTGCCAATGTCGAAGACGGTGAGGTTGGGCATCTCGCGCACCAGCTCACGGTCGACGCGCTCTCCCGATCCGGGCTGGTGATAGGCGGTGATCCACGTCTGCGGCATCCCGGCGAGCAGCCCCGGCGACAGGATGGCGAAGAAGTTGACCTGCATCGAATCCCAGGCGACCTCGCGCACGCTCGTAAGCTCGGCCATGATCTGGCGCCCGGCGATGTCGAAGCCGATCGTGTCGCCCAGGTGCAGGCCGAGAGTGTCCATGATCCCCTCCTCGAAGGAGACCTCCGCCGCCTCCGGCTCGAACCAGCGCCCGGCCACGATGCTGTTGTGCGCCGGCGGCTCGTCCATGTAGGAGAGGTTGAACTCCCGCTGCAGCATGCGTTGCGCCCGGTCGTCGTCGTAGTCCTCGGCCGCGACGGGTTCGCCATTGATGCTGACGATCCGGCCCCGCACCATCGGGAACAGCGTCGGATCGTCCACGCCGGCGCCCGCCAGGCGCTCCTCGACCCGGGCGCGCTGGTCGGGCTGGATGTTGATCACGAAGCGGTTCGGCGCATCGGGCGGGCTCGCCCGCTGCCAGCCCTCGATCAGGTCGGTGCGGGTGACGGTGAGCAGCATGAGCGCCATCAGCCCGATCGCCAGCGCGACGACCTGCGCGACGGAGGCCTCGCGGCGCCGGGACCAGGATGCCAGCGCCAGCCGCCATGCCGGCGAACGCATCACCCCGGCCAGGCCACGCAGCCGCCCCACGAGCCGGACGGTCGCCATCCCGGCCAGCACGAAGACGAGGCCGCCGACGGTGAAGCCCGCGAGCGCGAGCCCGGCCAGCCGACGGTCGCCGGCGAACCAGAGCATGAGGCCGGCGAAGCAGGCGAGCGCCAGCAGGCCGCCGCCCCAGGCGAGCCCGCCGACCGGGCCGAGTTCGCGTCGCAGCACCCGCATCGGCGGCACCCCGGCCATGCGCACGAACGGCCATGCGCCGAAGCCGACCAGCAGCACCACCGACGCGGCGATCGCCCGCAGCGCCGGCCAGGCCGGCGCGGGCGGCAGCGGCACCGCGACCATCGACGACACCGCCGAGACCAGGAGGAAATGCAGGCCCCAGCCGATGGCGGCGCCGGCCAGGCCACCGGCCAGCGCGATCCACAGCAGTTCGGCGCCGAGGATGCGCAGCAGCCGCGGCTGCGGCAGCCCGATGGCCTTCATCACGGCGCAGCCGTCGATGTGCCGCTGTGCGAAGCGACGGGCGCCGAGCGCCACGGCGACCGCCGCGATGAGCGCGGTGAGGAGGGCCACCAGCCCCAGGAACTGCTCGGCGCGCTGCAGGGTGGACGAAAGCTCGGGGCGACCGTCGGTGACCGTCTGCAGGCGCTGGCCGGGCTCGAGCCCTGCTTCCAGGTCACGCCGCACCGCCTCGACCTGCGCCGGCTGCCCGGCGACCAGCAGGCTCCAGCTGGCGCGGCTCGCCGGGCCGAGCAAGCCGGTCGAATCGAGGTCGGCATACGCGATCATCAGGCGCGGCGCGAAGTTCACGAAGCCGGTGCCCCGGTCCGGTTCGACGCTGATGATCCTGCCGAGACGGAACATCCGCTCGCCGAGCTCGATCTCGTCGCCCACGTCGAGCCCCAGGGAGACGGCGAGCTGGGGATCCGCCCAGGCCTCGCCCGGCGCCGGGATTCCGCTCGCCTGCATTT
>DAIMFM010000001.1:33863-39802 GCA_036724585.1 Burkholderiaceae bacterium
CCCGTCGCGCACGCGCAGCGCGCCCCGTAGCGGATAGCCTTCGCCGACGGCCTTGACCGAGGCGAGCTGGACGCCCTCGCGGCCGCCCGCCATGCTCGGGAAGACGACGGTCCGGGTGGTCGATACGCCGGCATCGGCGGCCCGGTCCATGACGGCGGCGTCGACGGGGCGGTCGGAGACCAGCACGAGGGCGGCGCCCAGCAGGTGCGAGGCCTGGCGCTCGAGCGCGAGCTCCATGCGGTCGACGAAGAAGCCCACGGAGGCGATCGCCGCCACGGCGATGACGAGCGAACCCAGCAGCAGGCCGAGCTCGCCGGCGCGCCAGTCGCGCCAGGCGAATCGAAGCGAAAGCAGGAGGAAGTTCAAGTCGGTCGGGCCGGCGTACGCGCCGGGTCGCGGGAGGGGACCGCCAGCATAAACCATCGCGCCCCGGCGTCTTGCTAACATGGCGGGCCCTCGCCCGGCCGGTGCCGGCGAGCCGAACCAGGAGACAAGTCGATGCCCCGTATCCCGTACCAGCCCGAGGACCTCGCCGAGCCGGCCGAGGTGGTGGACGCGATCCGTCGCCGGCGCGGCGGCAAGCTGATCGAGCTCGACCGGATGCTGCTGCACAGTGTCCCGCTGGCCGCGGGCTGGAACGAACTGCTGGGCAAGGTGCGCAATGAATTCGTGGTGGCGCAGCGCCTGCGCGAACTGGCCATGTGCACCGTCGCCGTCATCAATGGCGCCGACTACGAGTTCGCGGCGCACGCGCCGATCTATCTCGCCGAGGGCGGCACGCAGGCCCAGCTCGATGCGATCGCGGCCGATCCCGATGCGGCCGCCGGCAATGGCGAGCTGTTCGAGCCCCTCGATGCGGCCACCATCGCCCTCACCGTCGAGATGACCCGCAACGTGCGGGTCGACGACGCCACCTTCGCCCGGATCGAGGCGCTGCTGGGCCGGCGCGAACTCGTGGAGCTGATCGCCACCATCGCCGCCTACAACATGGTTTCCCGATTCCTCGTTGCGACGGGCATCGGCCACTGAAGGCGGGCGGCGGCGTTACCATGGGGACAGCCGTGAATGCAGTGAGGTAGTCATGAGCAGCGAGACAGGAAAGAAGCCCCGGGATGCCGGCGAGGCCCTTCCCCCGGGCGAGACGCTCCGCGATCCGGACGAGCGCATCGAGCGCAGCCCCCAGGAGTGGGCGGAACTGCTGCCGCCCGATGTGTACCGGGTCCTGCGCGAGGAAGCGACGGAAAGGCCGGGCAGCAGCGAGCTCAACCACGAGAAGCGGCGCGGGACCTTCGTCTGCGCCGGCTGCGGCGCGCCGTTGTTCACATCGGAGACCAAGTACGAGAGCGGATCCGGCTGGCCGAGCTTCTATGCGCCGATCGAAGGCGCGCTCGATACCAGCGTCGACCACAAGCTCGCGGTGCCACGGACCGAGTACCATTGCCGGCGCTGCGGCGGCCACCAGGGCCATATCTTCAACGACGGCCCCCAGCCGACGGGCCTGCGCTTCTGCAACAACGGGCTTGCGTTGCGGTTCATCCCCGCCGATCCCGAATAGCCATCGAATCCCCGAACCGGAGACGAACCCCCATGAGCATCCAGTCCAAAGCCGTCGTCTGTCGCGAACTCAATGCGCCGGTCGTGGTCGAGACGATCAGCGTCCAGAAGCCGCAGGCCGGTGAAGTGCTGGTCGAGATGAAGGCCTGCGGCGTCTGCCACAGCGACCTGTCGGCCACCAACGGCACGATCGCCTTTCCCCTTCCGCTGGTCCTGGGACACGAGGGTGCCGGTATCGTCGCCGAAGTCGGCGAGGGTGTCACCGAACTCGCGCCCGGCGACCATGTCCTGACGTCATTCGTGAGCATGTGCGGCCGCTGCCGCTTCTGCCAGAGCGGACGGCCCCAGCTCTGCGACCAGGGCGCCAGGACGCTGGTGACCCTGCCGGGCGGCGCATTGCGCACCCAGGATGCCGACGGCAGGCCGCTCAACATCTTCTCGGGCTGCGGTTCGATGTCGCAGTTCCAGACCCTGCACCAGGACAACCTCGTCAAGATCGACCCGGAAGTGCCGCTCGATCGCGCCGCCCTGATCGGCTGCGGCGTGATGACCGGCTTCGGGGCCGCCGCCAACACCGCGCGAGTCGAGGCGGGTTCGCGCGCCGTCGTGTTCGGCGCCGGCGGCGTCGGCCTGTCGGCGATCCAGGGTTGCGCGGTGTGCGGCGCGAGCCAGGTGGTCGCCGTCGACACCAGCGCCGCCAAGCTCGAGTTCGCGCGCCAGATGGGCGCGACCCACACCATCGACGCTTCCAAGGAAGAGAACGTGGTCAAGGCCCTGCGCAAGATGACCGAGGGCGGGGTCGACTACGCATTCGAATGCGTCGGCCATGGCGAGATCGCGGAACAGGCCTACGGCAGCCTCGCCAAGGGCGGCACCGCCGTGATCGTCGGCGTGGCCCCGATCTCGCACAAGACCGCCGTGCGCACCGCGTCGCTCACCTTCGAGGAGAAGACGCTCACCGGCAGCTACTTCGGCTCGGCGCGGCCACGCCAGGACTTTCCCCGGCTGATCTCGCTCTACAAGGGCGGCCGCCTGAAGCTCGACGAACTGGTCACCCGCACCTACTCGATCGACGAAGCCCCGCAGGCTTTCGAGGACCTGGCGCAGGGCAGGAACGCCCGCGGCGTCATCGTCTTCTGACGGCTGCGCCTCCCTGCGGGCCCTGCCTATCGGGCCAGTGGCTTGAAGCGCAGCCGGTGCGGCTGCGCCGCCTCGTCGCCGAGCCGCTGGCGCTTGTCGTCCTCGTACTCGCGGTAGTTGCCCGCGAAGAAGTTCCATTGCGAATCGCCCTCGGCCGCGAGGATGTGCGTGGCGATGCGATCGAGGAACCAGCGATCGTGCGAGATGACGAGGGCGCAGCCGGGGAACTCGAGCAGCGCATCCTCGAGCGCGCGCAAGGTCTCGACGTCCAGGTCGTTGGACGGCTCGTCGAGCAGCAGCACGTTGCCCCCGGCAAGCAGCGTCTTGGCCAGGTGCAGGCGGCCGCGCTCGCCGCCCGACAGGCTGCCCACGTGCTTCTGCTGGTCGGATCCCTTGAAGTTGAAGCGTCCGATGTAGGCGCGTGACTGCATCTCGAAGCGGCCGACGGTGATGATGTCGCGCCCGCCCGAGATCTCTTCCCAGACGTTGTGCTCGCCGACCAGCGAGTCGCGACTCTGGTCGACGTAGGCGATCTGCACCGTGTTGCCGATGCGGATCTCGCCCGAATCCGGCTTCTCCGCCCCGGTGATCATGCGAAAGATCGTGGACTTGCCGGCGCCGTTGGGCCCGATGATGCCGACGATCGCGCCGGGCGGAATGGTGAAGCTCAGGTTGTCGATGAGCAGCCGGTCACCGTAGCCCTTGCTCACGCCGTCGAACTCGATGACGGAACTGCCGAGTCGCTCCGCCACCGGAATGAAGATCTCGGCCGTCTCGTTGCGCTTCTGGTACTCGTAGGACGAGAGTTCCTCGAAGCGCGTCATGCGCGCCTTGCTCTTGGCCTGGCGACCCTTCGGGTTCTGGCGCACCCACTCGAGCTCCTTCCTGATGGCCTTCTGGCGCGCCGACTCGGTGGCTTCCTCCTGCTTCAGGCGCGTGTCCTTCTGCTCGAGCCAGCTGCTGTAGTTGCCCTTCCAGGGAATGCCGTGGCCGCGGTCGAGTTCGAGGATCCATTCGGCCGCATTGTCGAGGAAGTAGCGGTCGTGGGTCACCGCCACGACGGTGCCGGGGAATTTCTGCAGGAACTGCTCGAGCCAGTCCACGCTCTCGGCATCGAGGTGGTTGGTGGGCTCGTCGAGCAGCAGCATGTCGGGGCGCGAGAGCAGGAGCTGGCACAGCGCCACGCGGCGCTTCTCGCCACCGGACAGGGTCGCGATCTTCGCATCCCAGGGCGGCAGGCGCAGTGCGTCGGCGGCGATCTCGAGCTGGTGCTCGGTATCGTTGCCGGCGGTGGCGAGGATCGCCTCGTAGCGCGCCTGGTCGGCCGCGAGCTGGTCGAAGTCGGCGTCGGGCTCGGCGTAGGCGGCGTAGATCTCCTCGAGCCGCTGCTTGGCTTCGAACACCTCGCCCAGGCCGGCTTCGACCGCTTCGCGCACCGTCTGCCCGGGATCGAGGCGCGGCTCCTGCGGCAGGTAGCCGACCCGCAGGTCGGGCATCGGCCGCGCTTCGCCCTCGAATTCCTTGTCCTCGCCCGCCATGATGCGCAGGAGGGTCGACTTGCCGGCGCCATTGAGGCCGAGGACGCCGATCTTGGCGCCAGGGAAGAAGGACAGGGAGATGTCCTTGAGGATCTGTCGCTTGGGCGGCACGACCTTGCCGACCCGGTTCATCGTGTAGACGTATTGGGCCATTTCCGTTCCGAATGCTGGGAGGGGTCGACGGCGCGGCTCTTGTCCGCGCCCAGTCGAAACAGGGGATTATGCGACATCGCCGAGCGCCTCCCCTTGAAGCCGGCACGGGTCGTCCCGATATCCAGTGCCATGGAAGGGGCCTCGGGCCCCGGGAAACCGGCCATGCGCCCGAAGGAACGGGCCGTGCGCCCATGCGGAGCGAACATGAAGGAATCCGACGATCTCCATTTCGACACCGATGTCATTGCCGCATCGCGCGAGCAGCCGGTGCTGGTCGACTTCTGGGCCCCCTGGTGCGGTCCCTGCCGGGCGCTGGGCCCCGTGCTCGAGCGCGTCGAGGCCGCGATGGACGGCGCGGTGCGCATCGTGAAGGTCAACGTTGACGACAACCCCGAGACCGCCCGGCGCTACGGCGTGCGCAGCATTCCCTTCGTCGTCGCGTTCCGCGACGGCGAAGTGGTGGACCAGTTCGTCGGTGCCCTGCCGCAGGCGCGGGTCCAGGCCTTCGTCGACAAGCAGCTGGCCCGCGCGGACTGAAGCGGGTCCGCGCGGCCCGATCCTGCCGGCGTCATCGCCGGCGCGAGCGTCCCGGGCTCAGATCACCACTTCGATGAGGCTCGGCCCCTTCGTCGCCACGCCGCGGCGAATGGCCTCGACCAGGCCGTCGAGGTCGTCCACGCGGGTCGAATCCACCCCTTGCGCACGCGCCAGGGCGCTCCAGTCGATCACCGGCTGGTCGACGGTCAGCATGCGCAGGGCGTTCGGCCCGGGCTCGGTCACGCCGACGCCGGCGAGCTCGCCGCGCAGGATCTGGTAGCCGCGATTGGCGAACACCAGCACCAGGACGTCGAGCGACTCGCGCGCCATCGTCCACAGCGACTGCACCGTATACATGCCGCTGCCGTCGCCCTCCAGGCAGATGACCTTGCGATCGGGACACGCGACCGCGGCGCCCACCGCGCACGGCAGGCCGTAGCCGATGGAGCCACCCCGGCTCGAGAGCCAGTCGTGGGGCGCGGCGGTCGCCGTCGGCACCGGAAAGCCGCGGCCCGAGGTCACCGCTTCGTCGACGACGATCGCCTGCTCCGGCAACAGGGCCGCGAGCGCCTGCCCGATGTTCTCGAGGTTCATGGGACCGGTCGGCAGCGCGGGGCGATCGAGCGGCGCGACACCGGCGGGCGCCGCGCCGAGCGCGTCGAGGGACTCGGCAAGTGCCCGCAGGGCGCCATGGATGTCGTCACCGATCCCGGCGAGCCGCGTCAGGCGACAGTCGGGCGGCGTCGTCACGCTGGGCTTGTCGGGATACGCGAAGAAGCTCACCGGCGGCTGCGTCCCGACCAGGATCATCTCGCCATAGGGCTTGAGCAGGGCGAGCGCCTGGTCGACCGGATAGGGCAGGCGTCGCACCATGACCCGACCCGCGCCGCGCTCGAGCCGGGCCACCAGGCCTTCGGCGAACAGGGTGCAGCCGGTCCTGGCGGCGATGCGACCGGCGAGCTCGAGCGCCTCGCCGCGCAGGGCCACGCCGCCCAGCAGCAGCGCCGCCTGGCGCCC
>DAIMFM010000002.1:0-25291 GCA_036724585.1 Burkholderiaceae bacterium
CGCCTACGGCTTCACTATCGCCGGCGGGCTTGCGCGGGGGCCGTGGCGCTAGCCGCGGCAAGGCCCGCCGGCGTGAGGGACCCGCCGGCGCCGGGCCTGCGGCTCAGAGCAGGCCGGCGCCGACCATCGCCGCCCGGATCGCCTGGCGGGTCGGCTCGGCGGGCGCGACGCTCGGCAGGCGGCAATCCGGGCTGCACAGCTCGAGCAGCGAGGCGGCGTACTTGACGCCGGCCGGGCTCGGCTCGAGGAACAGCGCGTCGTGCAGCGGCATCAGGCGGCGCTGGATCTCGCCGGCCTGGCGGAAGTCGCCCGCGGCGCAGGCGCGCTGCAGTTGCGCGCACAGCGCCGGGGCCACGTTGGCCGTGACCGAGATGCAGCCGCTGCCGCCGGCGGCGTTGTAGGCGACCGCGGCGGAATCGTCGCCGCACAGCCGGATGAAATGCTCGCCGATGCGCAGGCCCTCGCGGGTGGCCCGCGCGAAGTCGCCGGTGGCATCCTTCACGCCGACCACCCGGCCCAGCTTCGCCAGCTGCGCCATGGTCTCGACCGTGATGTCGACGATCGACCGCGCCGGGATGTTGTAGACGATGATCGGCGGCCCGCCCTGGGCGTCGAGCGCCTCGAAGTGCGCGATGATGCCGCGCTGGCTGGGCCGGTTGTAGTAGGCGGTGACGTGGAGGACGGCGTCGGCGCCGCATTCGGCGGCATGGCGATCGAACTCGAGCGCCTCGCGCGTGTTGTTGGAACCGGCGCCGGCCACCACCGGGATGCGGCCCGCCGCCTGCTCGACGACGATCTCGACCACGCGCCGGTGCTCGGCGGCGTCGAGCGTGGGCGATTCACCGGTGGTGCCGACCGGGACGAGACCGTCGGTGCCCTGCTCGACATGCCAGTCCACGAGCCGGCGCAGCGCCGGCTCGTCGACGCGGTCCTCGGCGAAGGGCGTGACGAGCGCCACGAGGGATCCGGAAAGCGTCTTCACGATGAGGCTCCTTGCTGATGGCGAGGCCGGATGCGGAGCCGGAACGAAAAGACCCCCGGCGCCGCTGGAGCCTCAGCCAGGCGGGCCGCCGAACAGCGGCAGGGATTCGGGCGCGAGCGCGCCCTCGATCTCGAGCAGGCGCCGCTTGGTGACAACGCCGCCGAAGGCCGAGAAGCCGCCCTCGGCATCGCCGGCAGCGAGCACCCGGTGGCAGGGCACGCTCACCGGGTACGGATTGGCGCCCATCGCCTGGCCCACCGCGCGGGCGGCGCCGGGCTCGCCCAGGGCGTTGGCCAGCTCGCCGTAAGTGAGCGTTCGCCCCGGTGGGATGCGGCGCGCCGCCGCCTGGGCACGGCGATGGAACTCCGGGATGCCGTCGGTATCGAGCGGGAGGTCGGCGAGGTCGTCGTCGCGCGCCCCGCCGAGCAGTCGCTGCACCCGCGCGATCGCCACGGCCATCACCGCCGGTGGTTCGCAGGGCACCGCCCCCGGCGCCCGGCGCACCGCGCGCGCGAGCGTGGTGGCGTCGTCGCGCTCGGGCAGCTGGAGTGCGGCGATGCCGCGCTCGGTCCAGGCGAGCGCGCAGCGCCCGACCGGGGTATCGAACAGGCTCACGCCGCGGCCCGGCGTCGACGGCACGATCGCCCCCCTAGCGCGCCCGCATCGGCGCGGCGCCGAGGTGCAGGCCGGCATCGGCGATCATGAACTCGCCGGTGACATGGCTGGATTGCGGCCCGCCGAAGAAGAGCACCGATTGCGCGATGTGTTCCGGCGTGCTGGCGAGCTTGAGCGGCGCGCTGTTGGCGGCGTTCTCCTCGATCTTCGCGGCCTTCTCGGCGCCGAGCCGCTTGGCGAACCAGTCCGAGCCGATGTAGCCGGGGCAGACCGCGTTGACGCGGATCTTCGGGGCGAGGCTGCGCGCGAGGCTCAGCGTGAGGGTGTTGAGCGCGCCCTTGGAAGCCGCGTAGGCCATCGAGGAGCCGATGCCCATCACGCCGGCAATGGACGAGATGTTGACCACCGCGCCGGCGCCGCTGTCCTCGAGCGCGGCGCGGGCCGCGCGCACCATCTGGTAGACGCCGATCACGTTGACCCGGTAGATCGACAGGAAGTCCTCGGCGACGAGGGCGTCGAGGTCGGCCTGGTCGGCGAACTTGGTGGTGCCGGCATTGTTGACCAGCGTATCGAGCCGGCCGAACTCGGTCAGCGTGCGCTCGACGAGGGCGCGACACTGGGCGTCGTCACCGACGTCGGCCTGGACCGCGATCGCGCGCACCCCGAGCCCCTCGCATTCGCTGGCCACCGCCGAGGCGGCGTCGGCGCTGCTGGCGTAGTTGACGACCACGCTGGCACCGCGCCGGGCGAAGCCGAGCGCGGTGGCGGCGCCCAGCCCGGTGCCGCCGCCGGTGACCAGTACGACCTTGTCCTTCATGTCCTGCATGCCTGTCTCCCCTGTAGTGATTCGAAATCGCAAGCTGTAGCGGCGCCGACGCTAGCGCGGCGCCGGCTCGAAAAGATTGGTGCCGTCGACCTGGCGCACCGTCCCGGGTCGGCCCAGGGATTCGGTGTCGCGGATCTCGGCAAGCACCGCCGGTTCCTCGGGCAGGCGCGCGAGGAAGCGGGCACCGCCGGCCTCGAGCCGCCCGAACATCATGCCCCCGGACGGCCCTTCGCGGCCATGCATGATGGTATAGGTTTCGATGCGGGCGGCGCCTTGCGGCCGCTCGTCGATGCGCTCCCTGGGCATGGCATCCAGCCGCGCCTGCAGGCGGGCCGGGTCGCCGCGCCGCCAGGGGCCGCGCACCGGCTCGGTGGAGTAGATGCCGAAGGAATGCTTGGTGACGTAGTTGCCGTTGGCGGTGACCATGCCGAAGCGCCCGGGCGCGGCCCGCAGGGCCCGCATCATCGCGGCGATGGAATGGGTGACGTAGTTGTTGCCCGGTCCGCCGAAGTACGGCAACCCCCCCGTGAGGGTGAGGCCGCGCGGGTCGTCCTCGGCGATGCCGAGCTCGGCGCAGCCGATCTCGACCGCCGAAGGGAAGCAGCTGTAGAGGTCGAAGAGGTCGATCTGGTCGATGCCGCGCCCGGCCATGTCCAGGGCCTCGGCCGATGCCGCCGCGATGGCATGCGACCGGTGCAGCTGGGGGCGCTCGCTCAGGTACCAGTGGTCGTGACCGTCGGCGCAGCCGTGCAGGAAGACCCAGCGCCCGGGCGCGATGCCGAGTTCGCGCGCATGGCCGACGGAGGTCATGAGCAAGGCCGCCGCCTGGTCGATGTAGGCGTTCGCATTCATCAACCTGGGGTACGGGTGCCCGATCCAGCGGTTCTCGCCGTCGATGCGGGCGAGGCGCGCGACATCGTAGCCGGCGCGCCGCGTGGCCAGCGGATTGGCGGCCGCGACCGCCGCGAAGCGGGCGAAGAGTCGCGCCATCGAGCGCATGTGGGTGGGCATGTCGGCGCCGCGGGCGACCCGGATGGCATGCTCGATGAGGGGATAGAAGACGATCGCGGCGCGCATGCCGTGGGCGTCCTCATGGTCGTTCCAGCCGCGGCGGGGATCGCCGACCAGTTCGGGCTCGCCGCCGGGATCCTCGCGCCAGTCCACGGACAGGCCCGCGCGCTCGACCCCGTGCTGGGTGCGGAGCGCCTCGCCCCCCACGATGAGCGCGGCCCGGATGTCGCCGGCGGCGATGCGCTCGGCGAAGTCGTTGACGAGGTACTGCGGCATGTTGCCGCCGTTCCAGGTGTAGACGTGCCGGCGGGGCGCCAGCCCCAGGCGCCGCGCGATGCTGGCCGGCGGATTGCTGGAGCCGCCCAGGGGGCTGGCGAAGCGATGGGAGGTATCGGCGAACGAGCGCAGCATCGCCAGGGTGTCGATGGAAGGGGCGATGGCGGGGCAGCCGGTGTCGGCGATCGCGTGGCGGGCGGCAGTCGCGATCAGGTCGTAGGGCGAGCGGCCGGCGCTCGCCGGGGTGTCCTCGTCCGTGACCTCGCCGCAGCCGACGAGGATCGGGGTGTCGTCATGGATCATGGACAGGCATTGTCCGGGCCCGCCGGCGGCTGTCCAGCGCGACGGGGCCGCCGCGCCATTTAGGCTAAGCTTGCCCCTCTTCCAGGATAGCCCCATTGCCCGCGCCGGCCCCGACGGCGCGGCCCAGGAGACGAGTCAATGAAAGTGAGCGAGGCCCTCGCGAGCCGCGTGTCGATCCGCGATTTCCTGCCCACCCCGGTGCCCATGGAGACGATCCGCCGGGTGCTGGCGGCGGCGTCCCGGGCGCCGTCGGGCGGCAACCTGCAGCCGTGGCACATCGACGTCGTCGCCGGCGAGAAGCTCGACGAGCTGCGCGCGATCGTACGGGAGCGGATCGCTGCCGGCGTCCAGGAGAAGATCGAGTACGCGGTCTATCCGTCGCCGCTGGTGTCGCCCTATCGCGAGCGGCGCTTCGAGTGCGGCGAGGACATGTACGGCCTCGTCGGCATCCCCCGCGAGGACAAGCCGGCGCGGCTGCGCTGGTTCGCCCGCAACTTCGAGTTCTTCGGCGCCCCGCTGGCCCTGTTCTGCTCGGTGCATCGTGACATGGGCTCCCCGCAATGGTCCGATCTCGGCATGTTCCTGCAGTCGGTCATGCTGATGCTGCGCGAGGAGGGGCTGGACAGCTGCCCGCAGGAGTGCTGGTCGCGCTACCCGGAGACCATCGGCAGCTTCGTCGGGATTCCGCCCGAGCGCATGCTCTTCGCGGGGATGGCGATCGGCTACCGGAATCCGGAACATCCGGTCAATTCGCTGGTCACGAGTCGCGCCCCGCTGGAGGAGTTCGTGCGCTTCCACGGCGCCTGAGCGAGGCCCGGCCAGGCCGGCGTCCACACCCGGCGCACTGGGCCCCACACCCGGCACACTGGGCCCCGCGCCCACGCGCCCGGCTCCGGCCCCGGCCCCGGCGCGTCCGGCCCCGGTCCGGGCCCCGACGCGTCCGGCCCCGATCCGGGCCGAGGAGATGCGGAAAGCTGCACCACGGCTGCCGCGACGGGTTATGTTCAGGGAAAACTCGGCGAGCGGCCGGCTGCGGCCATGCGCCGATATCGCTTCGGGTGGGACTGGGCCATGCGTGGGAAGCGCACGAGCGAGTGGGGAGTCGACGCACCGGCGGATGCCGCTGCGATCCAGCCGCACGCCATGTTGCTGGTGCTCGACCCCGGGGGCAACCGGATCGAGGGCGCCAGCGCCAATGCCGCCAGCTGGCTCGACCGCGACCCGGCGGCCGGCCTGGCCGGCGCACATCCGGAAGACCTCCTCGATGCCGATTCGCTGGCGCGGCTGCGCCGGGCGCTTGCAGCCGGCGCACTCGAGCACCCTGCTTCGGTCGATGCCGTCCTGCGGGCCGACGGCGCGCTGCTCGGCTTCGGGCTCGTGCACCGGGTCGCCGGCCATCCCCTGCTGGAGATCGAGGCGCCGGTCGAGGACGAAACGCAGGAGGCCGTCCCGGCGGCATGGCTGGACTGCCTGTCCGCCGACGGCCCGCGCATCGGTCCCGACGAGGAGATCGACATCGTCGCGGAGCTCGCGGCGGTCGCCGACCGGCTGCTCGAGGCGACCGGCTTCGACCGGGTCAGCGTCCACCGCTTCGTCCACGAAGGCAACATCGAGCTGCTCGCCGAATCCTGCCGTCCTTCGGCGCCGCGGCTGGCCGGCCGGGTCTTCGCCTCCGATGACATGCCCTCGCTCTGGAACCCGATGTACGGGATGTACTGGGTCCGGACCGTCGCCGACCTGGACGCCGGGTCGATCCCGGTCGAGCTGCCCGACCCGCTGGCGGGCGACCCCCTGGCGCTGCGCAACGTGTTCGCCCGCGCGCCGCTGGCGTCGCACGAGGCCTACCTGCGCGCGCTCGGCGTACGCTCGACGACGGTGCTGACGCTGTCGGATGCCGGCAAGCCCTGGGGCATGATCGCCTGCCACGCCATGGACACCCCGAGGCGCATCTCGGTGCCGCGGCGGATCGCCCTGACGGCGCTGGCGCGTGGCCTGTCGCACCGGATCACCGCCCACGAGGGCGCGGCGCGACGCGGGCGCCTCGAGCGGATACGCGAGCGACTGGCCACGCCGTTCGCGGCGCTGGGCAGCGGGGAGGAATTCGTGCCCCCCCTGTCGCAGCACGCCGCCGCGCTCATGGAAGGGCTCTCGGCGACGGGCATGGCGATATGCGTCGGATCGACGATCGAATGCCATGGGCGCACGCCCCCCGACACGATCATCCGCGAGCTCGCCCAGTGGCTGACCGCCGGCCAGCCGCCGGTGTTCGCGAGCGACAGGCTGGGCAGCCTGTTCGCGCCGGTAGCGTCCCACGGCGACACCGCGGCGGGCATGCTCGCCATCCGGCTGTCGCGGGTGTCGGCCGACTTCGTCATGTGGTTCCGGCCCCAGGCGCCCCGGATGCTGCGCGACCCCGTGCCCGTCGTGGCGCCGGGGGCCTCGCCCGGCGATGCCGGGACCGCGCGCGTCCGCAGCGGATCGACGCCCTGGAGCAGCGACGAGCGTGCCGCAGCCGGCGAGCTGCGCCGGGCCGTGCTCGACATCCTGGTCGAGCGCAGCGTGCGGGTCAGCCGCCGCGCGATGATGCTCACGCGCGACAACCAGGCCCTGGTGTCGGCCGACCAGCGCAAGGACGCGTTCATCGCCATGCTCGGCCACGAGCTGCGCGAGCCGCTTGCCGCCTTCGAGTACGGGATCGCCTCGATCGAAGGCGCATGCCGGGAAGGATCCATGCCGCCGCGCGAGCTGCTGGACATCCTGCGGCGCCAGGCCCGGCAGATGGGCGCGCTCGTCGAGGACATCGTCGACATCGCCCGCATCCGCAACAACCGCCTCGAGCTGCGGCGCCGTCCCCTGCGGGTGGCCGATGTCCTGCGCGATGCGCTCGACGCCAACGCCGGTGCGCTCGAGCGCGCGAACCAGGGCATCGAGATGGATTGCGCGGACGACGAGATGTGGATCATGGCCGATCCGATGCGCATGATGCAGGTCCTGACCAACCTGCTGGGCAATGCGATCCGGCATGCCCGCTCGTCCCGCCCCATCGAGCTGGTGGCGCGGCGGGACGGCCAGCAGGCCGTGATCTCGGTCCGCGACCATGGCCCGGGGCTCAGCCGCAAGACGCAGCGCACGATCTTCGATGCCTTCAGCGCGCCGGTGACCGACGCCGAATCCTCGCGGACGGGGCTGGGACTCGGCCTGTGGCTGGTGCGCAATCTCGTCGAGGCGCATGCGGGGCGCATCGAGGTCGCGAGCGAAGGCAAGGGCAGCGGCTGCTGCTTCACGCTGCGGTTGCCGCTGATCGATGCCGGGCCGGCGCCCGAACCGGCGCACCTGCATGTGGCCAGCACGCCGGCCGAGGCGCCGAACACCCCGCGCCGCGTGCTCGTCGTCGACGACGACGCCGACACCGCCGTCGTACTCGCGATGCTGCTGCGTACCTACGGCCACAACGCCCGCAAGGCCCACGACGGGGCCACCGCCCTCGCGGTGCTGGCAAGCTACGAGGCGGACGTCGTGACCATCGACCAGAACCTTCCCGACACCGACGGCGTCAGCCTAGCGCGCGAGATCCGCGCCAGAACCGAGCGCCCGATCCGCCTGTTGTGCATCTCCGGCGCAGCGCCCGACGAAGGCTTCGGGGCGGATGTCTTCGACCAGGTGCTCGTGAAGCCGGTCGATCCCATGCGCTTGCTCGCCGTCATCGCGCGGCAGGACGCAGTCGACCCCGGCACCGGCTGATTCACCGGGCACGGTGATTGCGTACAGCCGCTACGCGACGGCGTCCCGCCGCGCGTGCGCCTTTCGGCGCGTACGACCCCCGGAGCTCTCGTGTCTACCGAAAAATTCCTCGTGTACTTCTTCCTGATCGCCTTCTACACGGTCTATACGCAGTTCAGCGATGGCCCCGAGCGCAACCGGCTCGAGCCGGGCGCCACGGTCGCCAGCATCCCCGCGCCCGCCGCCACGCCCGATGGCCGCGTGCCCCCGCCACGCTGAGCGGACACCGACCCAGGACCGGCCTTCAGGCACAGCCATTGCACGATCGATGTACACCCCTCCCTTGGAGGATCCGATCGTGTCCACCCCCTCCTCACTGACTTCGATTGCCGCCAGCCTCTGCACCGGGGCGCTGGCGGCATCCTGCCTCGCATGGAGCGGCGCAGCCCCCGCCGCCGAACCCGAACCTGAACCGGATTCACCGCCCGTACTCGACACGGGGGCGTGGTCGGTTCGCCAGCACGAAGGCGGCGAGAGCGTCGAGCTCGTCACGCGCAACCCTGCGGGCGCCTTCGGCGCGATCTGCAGCGAAGGCAGCTGCGTCCTGTTCATCGAACCGACCAAGGGCTGTGACCCGGGTGCGGTCTATCCCGTGATGGCCAACAGCGCGACGACGATCGCGATGGTCGAGAGCGCGTGCCAGATGGTCAGGGAAAGCCGCGATCCCGACGGTGCGGTCCGCACCCTGGCCACCATGGCGCCCTCGCATGCCCTGATCAACTCGATCGCCCAGGGCGAGCGCATCGCGCTCGCCTTCCCGCAGACGGAGGGTGATGTCGACGTCGTGGCGGTGGAAACCCACGGCTTGCGGGAGGCCCTGCGCAGCGCCGGCGGAATGGCGCCCGAGGCCATGGAATCCTCGGGACCGGCGCCGCACCCGCGGCATTTCCCGGGTCTGGGCACGCAGCCGGCCGCGGTCTACTGAGCCGTCGGGCCGCGCGGTCCCGGCCGCCTCGGCGGCGGCTGCACCGATGGCACGGGTTTCGATGCATTGGGGTCGGCGCGTCGCGGCAGGACGATGACGAGGCGCGCGCCGCGGTGCCGGCCCTGGCTTTCGGCACGCACACGCCCACCGTGCGCCTCGATGATGGCCTGCACCAGCGACAGCCCCACGCCGAGGCCCCCCACCTTGCGGGTGGTCGAGGGGGCGGCCATCCAGAAGCGTTCGAACAGGTAGGGCAGCGACTCGGCATCGATGCCC
Source organism: Burkholderiaceae bacterium (assembly GCA_036724585.1). GTDB lineage: Bacteria > Pseudomonadota > Gammaproteobacteria > Burkholderiales > Burkholderiaceae_E > JAMLIN01. The sequence goes on from DAIMFM010000002.1 coordinate 8,995, forward strand.
TCGCCGCTGTCGACGACCTCGATCCGGATCGAATCGCCGTCGGGCATCGCTTCCATGCGGATCGACCCGCCGGCGGGCGTGAACTTGATCGCGTTCTCGAGCAGGTGGTCGAACACCTGCCCGATGCGCACGGCGTCGGCCTCGATCGTGCCGATGCCGGATTCGCCCGCGATGGCCAGCGAGACCCGCTTGTCGATCGCGGCGGGCATGGCGCGGCTGCGGGCCGCCTCCATCACTTCGCCGAGGTCGAACTCGGTCGTCTCGAGCTCGAAGCTGCCGGCCAGCACCGCCGCGGTGTCGATCAGGTCCTCGACCATCTCGCGCTGCGCGTCGACGCTGCGCCCGAGCGCCTCGACGGCCTGGCGACGAGCCGCGTCGACCGGCTCGCGGGCACCGGCCTGGCCGAGCACATGGACCCAACCCTTCATCGACGACAGCGGCGTGCGCAGCTCGTGCGAGACCACGGAGAGCAGCTGGTCCTTGATCCGCGCCGACTGTTCCGCCATGTGCCGGGCGAGCAACTGCGATTCGAAGCTCTCCCGGACCGACAGGGCGGCCCCGGCGAGCAGGGCGAAATGCGCCAGCACGAGCTCGTCCTCGCGCGAAAACGGGCGGCGCTCGTGCCGCAGCACGGCGATGCGGCCCCGTTCGATGCCGTCGGGATCGCGGATCGGCGCCTCGATGCGCGCCACGTCGCCGCCGGCCTGGCCCGGCCTCTCGGCCCACCATTCCTCCCGACCATCACCGCCTTCATGGACCTCGCCGTCCTCGGCGGAGGTATAGGACACCCGGGCGGCTGCGCCATCGAGGAGTTCGCGCGCCGCTGCCGACAGGGTATGGAGCTTGTCGTCCATCGGTTCGGGCACGGTCATCTCGGCGGCGAACTCGGACATCGCCTGCAGGCGCGCGTTGAGCTCGCGTTCGCGGCGAAGCACCGTGCGCCGGGCCTGCTCGGCGCTGCGCCGCTTGGCGATCTGGCGCTCCAGTCGTTCGTTCGCCCGCTGCAGGAGCGAGGTGCGCGCCGCCACGCGCGACTCGAGCTCGTTGTTGACCGCGGTGAGCTGGCGGGTGATGTCGCGGGCGATCGCCAGGGCGCGGGCGCGCGTGGTGGCCATGGTCCAGACCAGCGTGAACAGCAGCAGGCTGGCGATCAGCCCGAAAGCGAGCACCAGCATCGGGGTCGTGCGCAGCCGGTCGCGTTCGGCGGCGAACGCGGCCGGATCGAGCTGCATCAGCCAGGACCGGTTGCCGACCTCGAACTGCAGCTCGACGCCCCGCTCCGGGTTCTCCCGCTCCGCCATGGCGGGCCGGAACAGAAGCGAGCGCGATTCGTCGGGCCCGAGATCGAACAGCGTGATGCCCAGCTTGTCGGGCTCGGCCCCCAGGGCGACGCGGAGGAAGTCGCGAACGATCACCGCCCCGACGACCCAACCCTGGACGGAAGCGGCGCGCTCGGCTTCGGTGCGCACCGGCGCGCCCCGTTCGTAGACGGGATACGCGATGAGGACGCCCCGTGCGTTGCGGGCATCGGACTGCTGCAGCAGCCGCGTCGGTCCGGTGAGCACGGAAGCACCGCTGCTGGCGGCAAGGAGCAGCGCCTTGCGGCGGATCGGGTCCGACATCATGTCGAAGCCGAAGGCGCGCAGGTTGCTGCCTTCGAAGGGCTCGATGAACACGACCGGCGCGTACTCGGCCCGCTCGCCTTCGGGGGCGATGGTGTAGTTCTCGAAGCCATCGGCACGAACCGTCCGCAGGTGCTCGGCCCGCTCCTCGGGGCGCACGCGCGCGACATAGGAGAGCGCCTGGATTCCGGGCAGTTTGGTGGCCATCGCGATATCCGAGGCGTAGGCCGACCAGCGCGCGCGATCGGGGACGCCCTCACTGCGGAACATGCTCGCCGCCCCTCGAAGGACGATCTCGAAGGTATCCATGCGCGCGGTGATCGACAACGCCATGTCCTGCGAGGCGAGCTCCATGCCGGCCTCGAGCGAGGCGGCCGCCTGCCGCGCCGACCAGATCCAGACGAAGAAGGACACCAGCAGCGCGATCGCGAGGACGATCCAGGCCGAGCTCGTGGAGATGCGTTCGACCGCGGAAGCCTGCGGCCCGCCCAGCGACGACAGCGGCCCGCGCGCATGAACCCGGGTGCCGGGGTCCTTTCTCCCGGTCAGGTCTTGAGGATCAACCGAGTCCACTTTGCGTGCACGTACCTTGTCGTGAGTTGGCGGGACGGTCCGCTTCCGTGCTGCGGCGCCCGCGTCGCGCGGACGTACCGCAAGATTCGGGCCATGCACGCCAAAAGGCCGATTTCACGGGGAAATCGGCCGTCCGAGCCGTAAACCTGCCATGGCAGGCGGTCCGGCGGAACTGGGATCCGGCCGAAATTTCCAGCCGGACCCCGGGGGGTCAGACTCTCGGCCTGCGGCCCAGGACCATGAAGATGATCGCGAGAACGATCCCGATCACGAACAGGATCCAGGCAATGTTCATCGACATGCCCGCGATCCCGCCGAAACCGAACAGGAGGGCGACCAGGCCGATCACCAGGAATACTGCGGCCCAATAGAACATGATGACTTCTCCTCTGCCAATAGGTACGTATTTCACCGATCCGCGATCGATGAATGCCTTCACCTCTGCAAAGGGTGTGCCTGAACCTCCCGCGTTGCCGCCCACCACGCGAACAGCGCCGCCGCCAGTGGCACGAGGGCGAGCCCCTGGAACGCGGCTCCGTAGGCGGCGCCGTGGCTGATCACCTCCGAGAACAGGACCGGGCCGCTCATCCCGCCGCAGAAGGTCATGAACTGCGTGGTCCCGGTCGCGGCGGCCAGGCCCCCCGGCGGCGCGACCCGGGCGAGCTCGGCGAAGAACACGCCGTTCCAGCCGACGGCCGTCAGCGCGCAGAACATAGCAACGGTGACCGTCGCCCCCAGCGCGGCATCGACGGGCAGGCGCCCGAGCAGGGCGCAGGCGAGCGCCATGCCGATGCCCAGCAGGGGCAGCAGGCGCGCCGGAGCGATCCAGCGGTCGGCGACGTAGCCGAAGAAGATGCGCGAGAAGACGCTGGTGACCTGCGCCGCCGCCAGCACGCCGGCGGAAAGGACCAGCGCAAGGCCGTGCTCGACACTCAGGAAGGAAACCAGGAAGGTCAGGAAGCAGACCTGGGTCAGCGCATACGCGAAGGAGACCATGCCGAGCCGTCGCAGGGACGGATTGCGCAGGCCGGCCATCAGGGGATCGACGACGATGCGCCAGGCCTGCGCGGGCCGAGGCGGCAGCGGCTGGGGCCGGTCGAAGTCGCGCCGCGTGCGGCCCAGGGCGAAGGCGCCGACCATGCAGGCGACGCCGAGGGCCGCCACCGCACCGCGCCAGCCCAGCCATGCGTACAGGGCCGGGGCAAGCACGCCGGTCGCCGCGATGCCCAGCGGCACCGCGGGCTGCTTGATCGAGAAGAAGAGCCCGCGGCGCTCCACGGGTGCATGCTCGCCCAGCACGATCGCGGCGGCGGGGTTGGTGAGCCCGTAGGCAGTGCCGATCGCGATCGCCGCCGGCACCAGCGCCCAGGTGCCGCCGATCGCCACGGCGACCAGCGCCAGGCCGGCCGCGGCGATCGCCCACTGGCTGGTGCGCACCGGGCCGATGCCGGCGATGCGGCTGCCCGCAACCAGGCCCGAGCTCATCGCGCACAGGTAGCACAGGCCGACGAACAGGCCGACGCGCGCGGCGGGCAGGCCCAGCAGCGGGGCGACCTCGGGTGCGAGGACGGACGGGACCGTCAGGGCGACGGTGACCAGGAGCTGGGCGCCCAGTGTGACCGCGAGCGCGAGCAGCGGCCGGCCGGTGGCGCCGCGCTCAGATCTGGCGCAGGCGGATGTCACCGATCGTGTGGTCCGCGCGCTTGCGCAGGATCACGTTGGCGCGTTCGCGCGTCGGCAGGATGTTCTCGCGCAGGTTCAGGAGGTTGATGCTGGTCCAGATGTTGTGCGCGACCTCGCGGGCCTCGGCCTCGCTCAGGTCCCGGTAATGATGGAAATACGACGCCGGGTCCTGGAAGACGCTTTCCTGCAGCGCGAGGAAGCGATTGATGTACCAGGGCTCGATGTGCTCGATCGCGGCGTCCACGTAGATCGAGAAGTCGAAGAAGTCCGAGACGATCGCCGCCGGCGGGCGCATCCTTTCAGGCACGTCGATCTGCAGGACGTTGAGCCCCTCGAAGATCAGGATGTCCGGCTGCTCGACGACCTGCGCCGCGCCCGGCACGATGTCGTAGGCCTGGTGCGAATAGATCGGGGCGCTGACCCGGCGGTGGCCCGCCTTGATGTCGGCCAGGAACTGCAGCATGCGGCGGCGATCGTAGCTCTCGGGGAAGCCCTTGCGCTGCATCAGGCCACGCTCCTCGAGCACCCGGTTCGGATAGAGGAAGCCGTCGGTCGTGACCAGGGCGACGCGCGGATGGTCGGGCCAGCGCGCCAGCAGCGCCTGCAGGATGCGGGCGAAGGTGCTCTTGCCGACGGCGACGCTGCCGGCCACGCCGATGACGTAGGGCCGTGGCCCCACCGGCCGGCCCAAAAACTCGTCCTTGACGCCGTTGAGGCTGCGCGCCGACCGGATGTGGAGGTTGAGCAGCCGCGACAGCGGCAGGTAGATCTCGACCACGTCCGTGAGCGAGACCTTCTCGTTGAAGCCCTGCAGGGCGACGAGGTCCTGTTGCGAGAGGGTGAGCGGGGTGCTCGAGCGCAACGCGGCCCATTCATCGCGCTCGAAGCGGATGTAGGCGGCGAAGTGGTCGCCGGCGGCTTCCCCTGCCAGCTCGTCGGGATGCCCCGGCGGCTCCGGCGCTTTCATGGTCATCGATCGGTCCTGCGATTGGGCGGGGCCAGCGCGAGTCCGTCCGCGCATGAAAGCCGGGCCAGCCAGCCCTGGCAGGCGGCATCGAAGGATGCCGCCGCCTCGAACTGGACCCAGTGCCCCGCGCCGCGAATGATATCGAGGGATGCGTCCGGGCGCAGCGCGCGCAGCCGCGCGGCGATGCGGGCCGGATCGCGCCCGGCGGTGACGTCCTCGCTGCCCCAGACGCCCGCAACCGGCGCCCGCACCCGGGGCAGGGCCTGCGCGAGCGCGCCCGAATGCGAGGTGCGCTTGCTGTAGAAGCGCGCGGCCGCGGCGTTCCTGCGCTGGACCTCCATGGCGAGCGGATCCACCGATTCCGTGCGCGCCAGCATCAGGGTGGCGAGGTTGTGGCGGTGCGCCTGCGCCACCGCCTCGGGTTCGCCGTCGAGATGCTTCCAGGCCCGCATCGGCAAGGGCGGGCCGCGCTCGATCCCGAGGCCGACCGCCCCGACGATCATGAGCCCGCGCACGGGGAAGTCGGCCTGCGCGGCCGCGAGCCCGCCGACGATCGCGCCGAAGGAGAAACCGACGATGGCGGGCGACGCATCGGCATCGAGCAGTTCGCGCAGGCCGGCGAGGAGCAGCCGCGCCTGGCCGGCAGCGCCGAGCCCCGGCGGGGCGTCGGACGAATCGCCGAAGCCGGCCAGGTCGGGCACGAGCACGCGACAGGACGCCGCAAGCCCGTCGATGTTGCGCACCCAGTGCAGCCAGGAGCCGGTGCCGCCGTGCACCAGGACGACGGGCGCACCCGCGCCCCATTCGCGCCATACGCAGCGCACGTCCTCGATGCGCAGGCGATGGACGCGGGCGCGGCCCGCGAGGCGCTCCGGATCGACGCTCATGCCGCGGCTTCCGCCACCCGCTCGGCCGCGTCGGCAGGCCTTGCGTCATGTCCCAGGTGGCCGGTCTTGATCCATGCGAGCAGCCCGCGCCTGCCGGCGCGCGGCCGGTGCCAGCAGCCGCGGGGCAGCCGCATCCAGGTCCCGGGCGGATACAGCCCGTGCTCGTCGGCGAAATCGCCATCGAGCACCAGGATCTCCGCGCCGCCGGCATGCCGGACCGGCGCGCCGCCGGTGCCGGCGCGCCAGTGCACCAGGCGCGTCAGCTCGTCGCCATGGGCGTGCAGGGGCATGAGGCTCGCCTGCGCCGTGCGTCCTCGCGTCCAGCGCGCCCGGCTCGTGTCCACGAGGAGCGATCCGGTATCGCCCGGGGCGAACTGGCGCAGCCTGATGAACACGGTGCAGCCGGCCGGCGCGGCGGGCGCATGACGGCTGCCCGGCCCGTTGCGAAGATAGGTGCCGGCGCGGTGGAGGCCCCGTTCGTCGGCCAGGGCGCCCGCTAGCACGAGGATTTCCTCGCCGCCCGCGTGCTCGTGCTCCGGATAGCGGGTGCCCGGTGCGAAGCGCATGAAGGCGGTCAGGCGGCCCGTGTCGTCGCCGGTCGCATCCAGGACCATCCGCTCGATACCGGCCACGGGCGAGCGCGCCCAGCGCGCCGATCCCGACACGACGACGGCCCTCTCGGTCAGGGGAACGCGGACCAGGCTGCTGGGGGTGGCCAGCTCGTTCATGCGCGAACTCTAGCGCGAAGTCGCGGCGCCAGACACGCGGGGCCCGCCGTCGCGTTGCGATTTCCGGCTCGGTCCCTCATCCGGGTCGGCGCATCGTCAGCCGCGGCGCCCGGCCGCCTCGGCGAGCCAGGTCGCCAGCGCCCGGTCCATCGTGTCGGCATGGATCTCGAACCACTCGGCCAGGGCGGCGGCGAGCGTACGGGCGAGTTCCGGCTCGCCCGCGGCCACGCGCTCGCGCACGGTCGTCGCGACCTCCATGACCCTGGCGTGCTCGGCCTCGTGGCAGTGAATGGGCGGGAACGCGGTGAGCTGCATCCAGGTCGTCTCGCGCTGGAAATGATGGCGGGTATGCTCGATGAGCGCATCGAGCCTTGCGAGGGGCTCGACATCCGGCGCACGCAGGAGCGCGTCGACCAGGACCACGAATTCGCGATGGATCCCGTCCATCTCCTCGTGCTCGAGTTCGAACCGACCGGACCATGCGAAGGAGGCCTCGCTTTCGGCGGGCGCGGGGCGGGCGTGCGCCGCGGCAGCTTCGGTGTCGATGCAAGGAGCCTCGGTATCGATGCGGGGAGTGCTGTCGGTTCGGGCCACGGGCAGTGTCTTGCTGGCGGAGCGCCCCGTCACGGAGGCGGCGCGGGAGGCGCGGGAGAGGGCGCGACCGCAAGGTGCGCGAAAGGCGCGCGAAAGGCGCATCGTACCGGATGTGGCGGCGCCGGCTCAGTGCGACGGTACCGCGAACGTGGCGTTGGCGCGCGCGCAGACCTTGCCGTCGGCCAGCACCAGCGCGCTGGCGAAGCACAGCCTCGAGCCTGCCCGGACCACCGAAGGACGCACCTCGACCCACTGGCCGATTCGGGCGGTGCTCACGAAATCGACCGCGAGGTTGACGGTGACGAGGCCGGGCCGCCCGTCGCCCCGGGCCTGTGCGCAGGACAGGCCCATCGCATTGTCGGCCAGGGCGGTGAGGAGCCCGCCATGCACGAAGCCGCGGGAGTTCGCATGGGCCGCATCGGCCCAGAGCCCGAGCCAGACGGCATCGTCCCCGCGATGCGAGTAGATGGGCTCCCAGGGATCGGTGAGGCCGCTGCGACGGTCGTGCCGCACATAGGGGGCGGGCGGCGGGAGAGTGGCGGAGGCGTTCGCGTCGGGCATCGTTCTTCGCCTTGGGATGACGGGCCTGTCATCATAGATGCTCTATACTGACTGGTCTATATAAACTCCGGATCGAGCGCAAATGCCCCGACCACCCAGGCATCGCGATGCCATCGTGCAGGCCGCGGCGCGGCTGTTTCGCCGCCATGGCTACGCCGCGACCGGCATGGCGCGGATCGTCGCCGACAGCGGCGCACCCAGGGGATCGGTCTACCACTATTTTCCGGGCGGCAAGCCGGAGATCGGCGAAGCCGCGGTTGACTTCAGCGGCGAGCTGGTGCGGCGCAGCCTGCAGTCCCTGGCCGATCGGGGCGACGGTCCCGGCGACCTGCTGCGGGCCTATGCCGGCCAGCTGGCAGGATGGATGGCCCAGTCGGAGTTTCGCGACGGCTGCCCCATTGCGACGATCCTGCTCGAGGCTGCCACCGACGAGCCCCGGATCCGCGCCGCCGGCGCCAGGGCGGGGGCCGCCTGGACGCGGATCCTGGCCACGAGGCTGCGCGAGCACGGGGTCGGGCCCCGGCGCGCGCGGCGCCTGGCATTGACGGCCATCGCGGCGCTCGAGGGTTCGCTGATCCAGGCCCGGGTCGGCGCCGACGCCACCCCGATCCTGGAAGTGGCCGAGGAGATCGGCGGGCTGTTCGACGCGGCGGTCGCCCAATGCCCGCGCGAGACCGGCATTCCAGGGCAAGGCATGGTTTCTGCATGACGGCAGCGTCGCCGCCCCGATGCGAGCGGCACCAATCCAGACGGAGGGATCATGAATACCAGAACCGAGGACGTCACCAATCATCTCCACGAAGCCCACGACTCGCTGGCAGACGCCGGCATGGAAGGCCGGCGGGCCAAGCGCGCGGCGATCGACTCGATCCAGGAGGAGTGGTCCCGGCTCAAGGCCGAACTGAACGATCTCAGCAACAATGGCGTGCTGTCGAAGACGCCGGAGCTCCAGGCGACGCTCGAGCGCCTGCGCGAGAACGTCAACCACGCGAGCGAAGTCATCGGCGAGACTTCCCGTCATGCCTCGCGACGCATTGCGCGCGTCGCCACCGACGCCGACGACTATGTCCACGAGGCGCCGTGGAAGGTCGTGACGATGGCCGCCGTGGCCGGCGTCGCGGTGGGGCTGCTCATCGCGCGCCGCTAGGCCGGAAGCGTCATGATGCTGCGCGAAAGCTACCGCCGGCTGGCACCCCGCCTGTTCGCCCCCGTCTTCCATGCGTACCAGGAAACCTCCGATGCGCTGGCCAGTCGATGGGAGCTCGCGCGGCTCGAATGGGCCGTCGAGCGCAATCGACTGGTGCAGTCGCTCGTCGGCCTCGCCATCCTCGGCATGGGGGGGCTCCTCGTGCTGGTCTTCGCGGGTTTCGCCGTCATCGTGACCTGGTGGGATACCGAACACCGCATCCTGGTGGCGTGGCTGGTATGCGCCGTGTTCGCGTTCATCGCGCTGGTCGGCCTTTTCATGTGGCGATTCGCGGCGATGCGCAAGGACAAGCGCTTTGCGGGACTGAGCGCGGAGCTCGCCGCCGATCGCAACTGGATCGCCCAGCAGCTACGACAGACCGGGAGACCCCATGCCTGATACCCGTGAGATCGAGCGTGTCCGTGCACGCATACAGGACCAGCGAACCCGCCTGAGCCGCGGTGCGACGGTCGAAGTGGCGGAGGCCGAACCCGTGCCGGGCACCAATGGCCGGTCGCTGGCGGGACGCATGAAGCGCCAGTCGGGTGGCTTCTCCATCGGGAGGGTGGTGTCCGAGCATCCCGCCCTCGTCATCGGGCTCGGCGCGGCCATCCTGGTAGCGGGGCCGAGACGCTCCCTGGCGCTGGCGCGACGCGCGGTGCGCGGCGGGTTGTTCGCGCTGGCCGCCTACCGCAGCGCGACGCGCGTCGCGAGGCAGATGTCGTCCTCGGGCCGCGGCGGGCGATATGGTCACTAAGGGCCACTAAGGGCCACCGAGGGCCACTGAGGCAGTACCGAGCCGCGCGGCCCGCGAGGCGGCAACGTCCCCGGCTCCCGGGCGCCATGCGCACCGGGCGCCGGGGACGGTCTGGCCTCAATCCTTCGCCTTCTTCGGCGTCACGGCGTCGGTCGAGGAAATCACGCCACCGGGCGCACCGCCTTCGTTCTCCCAGCGCTCGCGCTGGGTGGGAAGGCTTGTCCCGGGGCGGTCCTGGCGGGAGGCCTCGGCATCCTCGCGGGCGTCGGCCTTGCGCCGCCCTGCGGTCTCGCGGGCCGCATCTGCCGGCATCGTGCTGTCGCTGCTGTCGCGTTTGGTAGTGGGGGACATGGCATCTCCTGTTCGTCGCGGTCGCGGCCGCAGTCGGCCCCACGGCGCAGAATCCATGCCCGTGCAGGCGTTCGAGGCACCCGCCGCCGCCTCCTTCCGTTGGCCGGGGCAGGGCACGCCGTTTGCAGCGCTGCACCGGCAACCAGCCAGGTAAACGGAGGAAAAACGATGACACGTCTTTTGATGCTTGCGATTGCTTCCATGGTCATGCTGAGCGCATGCAACACCATGTCCGGACTCGGCGAGGATATCGAGGCCGGCGGCAACAAGCTCGAGAACGCGGCCGACAGGAACAAGCGGTAACCGGTCACGGCCCTGCGGCCGCGCGAGCGGCCGCCTCTCTTCCATCCCACCTCGTTGCGGCGCCCCGAAGGCGCCGCTCTTTTTTGGCGCCGCTTTCTTGGCGCCGCTCCTTTTTTCCGCCGCCCTGGCCGGGCGATCGCCAGCAGAAATTCTGCCCGGTCCAAACGGCGTCCGGCGGGCCCGGGAAGCGCGCGAGGGCAAACGCATGGCGCATGCCTCCGGCCTCCGGGAAAGCACGCAATACTGGGGTTTTCCGCGTTCCGACGAGCGGTCGGTGTGTGACGGATTTCACGACTGGCACGGCAATTGCATACCCGCTCCCCACAAGACTCACGCAACAACCCAATTTGGAGCAAGCCCCATGCAATCCGGGATCAGCCTGCAAACCACGCGCCAGACCAACATGTCTCCCGCCATGCAGCGCGCGCTCAGCATGCTGCAGTTGTCGACCCTGGAATTTGCCCAGCAGGTCCGCGAATCACTCGCCTCGAACCCCATGCTCGAGTCCGACGACGACCTCGATGCGCCGGGGGAGGCGGATGCCGCCACCGTGCTCGCCGACGGCGACCCCCGCGACGCCGCGGTTGCCGTGGCCGAGAGCAGCGAACTCGGCGGCGCCGACTCGTCGTTCATGGCCGAGCCATGGCAGGAAGGCGGTTCGCGCCAGGCGGGAACCGATCCGGACTTCGACCCGATCGCGCTCGCGCCCGACACGCCCAAGCTGCGCGACATGCTCCTGCGCCAGGCCGGGTGCCTGAACCTGGGCGAGCGCGACGCGATGCTGGTGCGGGCGATCATCGACGCCATCGAGCAGACCGGTTACCTCGAGGGCTCCCTCGAGGAGATCGCCGAGGACCTCAGCAGCGCGAGCGACCGTGTCGAGGTCGACGAACTCGAGATCGCCCTGCGCCATGTGCAACAGTTCGAGCCGGCCGGTGTCGGGGCGCGCTCGGTCCAGGAGTGCCTCTCGCTGCAGATCGCGGCGCTGCCGCCGGACACCCCCGGCCGCGCCATAGCCGCGGCGATCGTCGCGGACCATCTCGAGACCTTCGCGGCGCGCGATTTCCCGGCGCTCGCCGATGCGCTCGACATCGACGAGGACAGCCTCGCCGATGCCACCGTCCTCATCCGGCGGCTCACACCGCGCCCCGGCCTGGCCCTGTCCTCGGATGCACCCGCCTACGTGGTGCCGGACGTGCAGGTGCTGAAGATCAACGGGCGCTGGCAGGTCCGTCCGCGCAACGGCGCCCTGCCCGCGGTGCGGGTCAACGAGATGTATTGCGACATGCTGCGCGCCCAGGACAGTCGCGCCAGCAAGGCGATGAATGCGCAGCTGCAGGAGGCTCGCTGGCTCGTGCGAAGCATCGAGCAGCGCCAGTCGACCGTCCTGCGCGTGGCCACCGCGATCGTCGAGCGCCAGGCCGACTACTTCGAGTACGGCGACATCGGCATGAAGCCGATGACGCTGCGCGACGTGGCCGACGAGCTCGGCCTGCACGAATCCACGGTCTCGAGGGTGACCGCGAACAAGTACATGATCACCCCCTCGGGCGTGATCGACTTCAAGCGTTTCTTCACCTCGGGCGTGGGTACCGCGCGCGGCGACCGCTGCTCGGCCACCGCGGTCAAGGCCATGATCCGCCAGCTGATCGGCGCCGAGGACGAGGTCAAGCCCCTGTCGGACCACCGGCTGACGCGGATGCTCTCGCAACGAGGCATCCAGGTGGCGCGACGCACCGTGAGCAAGTATCGCGACGCGATGCAGATCCCGCCGGCCGACATCCGGCGCCTGTCCAACCGCGCGAGCGCATAGCACGGCAAGCAGCCGCGCGAGCGCCTGGTACGGCGAGCGTTCGCCCGGCGCCTGGGACGGCGCCGGGCACACACACGCGGTTCAGGAATACACGGGCTCTTCGGGAATACCGGGAGAGCCGGATGCCAAACCGAAGCGCATGACGGGCCACTCGCCCCGATGGCGCGAAGGATCGCGTATCCGGATGCGCGGCTTCAGGCCAGCGCGCGAGGGCCCCCGTCCCGCCACGTCGACGCCGGGACACCGTGCCTTGCGCGCGGTGCTTCGCGCGGTGCTTCGCGCGCCCGCTCGGCATCCAGCCGGGCCCAGCGCGACTCCCATTCCGCGACCGCCCGGTCGACGTCGATGCGACCATCGGCCGAGGGATGCGCGATGGCGGTCGGTGCGAGGCACAGTCGCAGGCCGATGGCCCGGCGCAGGGCCTCGAAGAGGTCGCGATCGCCCAGCGCATCGATCCGGGACAGGTCGACGATGATCGGCCCGCGGGCGTCGCCCCGTACGGCCGGCGCGCCCGCAGCGGCGGGAGACTCGTCGACCACGTCGAACAGGGGTTCGGGCAAGCCACGCAGGCGACCGCGCCCGTCCAGCAGGCCGAGCCGGCGCAGCCCGATGAAGAGCTGGCGTCGCGCGCGCCCGAAGCGGGTCCAGCGCTGGCGCTGGGCGGGACCGGAGAGGCGCGGGGTCCGCGCCACGCATCGACAGGACTCGCAGAAGCAGTCGGATGCCTCGGCCGGTACCGTCCAGTGGCAGATCGGATGTTCGCCGTAGTTGCCGCAGGGCAGGCGAACCCCGAGTCCCCCGATGCCCAGCGGATGCCAGCCCGCTTCGCCGCGATCCTCGAAGGCGCACAGCATGCCGAGTTCCGGGACGAAGCCCAGGCGGGCATCACATTGCGGGCAACGATGCTGTTCGGGTCCGACGCTGGCCAGGCAGCGGGTGCAGACGGTGGCTCCCATTGCGCTGCTCAGGCCGGCAGGACGAGGGGATCGGCCGGCGCGTCGATGGCCGGTGGCTCCTCCTGGGCGACGCCGGGGTCGAACGATTCGACCTCGGCCAAGCAGGCCGCGGCGAGCTCGTCGACCAGCCGCGGCAGGTTGCGGCGCAGGTGCCGCGCGCCCTTGCCCAGCAGGATCTGGAGTTCGATCCGGCGCTGCGCCGGCGTGGTACGCAACATGAAGCGGCCGTCGCGCATGTCGAGGCTCAGCTCGAAGCCCGGCGATCCGGCACGGAGGCGCGAACGCGACCACTGGTCATCGGCGGTCGGGCGCAGCTCGAAGCCGCTGTTGAAAGCGACGTGGCGCAGCACCCAGCGGGCGGCAGCCTCGTTCTGCAGCGCCGGCACGCTGGCGTGGCGGCAGCGCAGGACCGCATGGGCCTGCGAGGGGGGAACAAGGTTGTCGGACATGATGCACCCGGCTTGATTCTGAGATGCCATTGCGCTGGCAATTTACGTGCCCTCGAACCGATGGCCACAGCGAGCCTGGACGAGCGGCCCGTTCAGTCGCCCGTCGTCTCCTGGTCGTGCTGCTCGTACTGCCGCAGCCGGTTGTAGAGGGTCTTGGCACTGATCCCGAGCATGGCCGCCGTCTTCTCGCGCACACCGCCGCATGCGGCGAGGCTCGCCTCGATCAGGCGACGCTCCATGTCGGCGAGCGAGGTACCGACGGGCACGCAGATCATGTCGCGGCCGCCGGCGGCCATCGGTACACCGGTCGTCGCCGGCGGGACCGACGCCGGCCCCGGTGCGACGGCCGGCTCGTCCAGGGCCAGCGTTGCCGGGTCGGGCAGGGAGACCCCGGGGATCTCGACCGCGGCGATGCGCTTGCCGTCGCTCATGATCGCGGCACGATGCACGATATTGCGCAGCTCCCGCACGTTGCCGGGCCAGTCGTGGTGCTGCAGCTGGGCGATGGCCGACGGCTCGAGCTCGCGCTCGACGCCCTCGCGCCTGCCGAGCTGCTCGAGGAACAGCGGCGCGAGCAGGGCGATGTCCTCGCGGCGCTCGCGCAACGGGGGCAGCAGGATCTGGAAGACGTTGAGCCGGTAGTACAGGTCTTCGCGCAGCTTCTGGTCGGCGACCGCTTCGGACGGCACGCGGTTAGTGGCGGCAATGATCCGGACATCCGTCTCGAGCAGGGTATCGGAGCCCACGCGGGAGAACCGGCCGGTCTCGAGCACCCGCAACAGCTTGACCTGGAGGTCGAGCGGCATCTCGGTGATCTCGTCGAGGAACAGGGTGCCGCCGTCGGCACGTTCGAAGAAGCCCTGGTGCTGGCGCAAGGCGCCGGTAAAGCTGCCCTTCTCGTGGCCGAAGAGCTCGCTTTCGATCAGCTGGGAGGAGATCGCGCCGCAGTTGATGGCCAGGAAGGGTCCGTTGCGACGCCGGCTCTGCTCGTGGATGGTCTCGGCGACGATCTCCTTGCCGGTGCCGCTTTCGCCGACCACGAGCACGTTGACGGCCGTGGGCGCGACCCGCTGGATCTGCGCATAGACGCGACGCATGGGCGCGGAGCGGCCGCGCAGCTTGCCGAAGCCCTCGACGTCGGCACCGGCCTCGCCGGGCGCGGCATCGACGTCGCCGGCGCCGCGCGCCGGGCGATGCGGCCGGGGCGAGCCGGTCAGGCGATCGAGCACCCGGCGCAGCTGCTTGAGGTTGATCGGCTTGACGAGATAGTCGGCGGCGCCCAGGCGCAGGGCCTGGACCGACGTATCGACGCTGGCCTGGCCGGTGATCAGCACGATGTCCGCGTCGCCGCGCAGTCGCTCGTCGGCGAACAGGTCGAGCCCGCTGCCGTCGGGCAGGTGCAGGTCGAGCAGCACTAGGTCGGGGCTGTGCAGCACGAGCTGCTGGCGCGCCTGCTGCAGGTCGGTGGCGATGCTCGCCGTATGGCCGGCGTCGGTCACCAGCGCCGCGAGCATCTCCGCGGAGTTGTCGTCGTCCTCGACGATCAGGATGTAGGCCATGGATTCGTTCAGGGAAGGTAGGCGGTAAGTTCTTCCACCCGTGCCGGCTTGGTCAGCCTGGCATCGAACACGCGCGCCTCGTCGCTTCCGGGTGCGCCGCTGAGGGCGACGATGCGCGCGCTCGAGCCGCCTTCGCGCATGCGGCGGGCCACGTCCTCGCCGCCGATGTCGGGCAGGCCGAGATCGAGCAGCACCAGGACGGGCGCGAACTCGCGCTCGCACCGTATGGCTTGCTCGCCGTTGCCGGCATAGGCGACCCGGTGGCCGTCGAGCTCGAGCAGCAGGCCGAGCGACTCGCGCGCATCGACGTCGTCGTCGACGATGAGGATCCGGTGCGCCGCGTGCGCATCCGGTGCACCGGGGTGCGCCCCTTGCGCTTGTCCGGCCCGCGATTCGACCATCGTCACGAGTTCTCGATCTGGGCGAGATGATCGATCGTCTCGAACAGCAGCACGGGATCGACCGGCTTCGCGAGGAAGACGTCGAAGCCCGCCGACAGGGCCTGGCGCCGCAGGGCCGCGCTCGCATGGGCGGTCAGGGCGATGGCCGGCAGGTGTCGCTCGTGCTCGCGGGCGCGTATCCGCCCGATGAGGCTGATGCCGTCCTCGCCGGGCATGGCGATGTCGAGGATGGCGATGTCGAATTCGTCGGAGGCCTCCATCTTGGCGATCGCATCGGCCGCCGAGGCGGCGGTGGTCGCGCGGTCGCCGCGCTGCTCGATCAGGGCGCTGAGGACCTCGCGCAGTTCGGGCTGGTCGTCCACCACGAGCACATGGCGGCGCTCGCCCGGCCCGCGCTCGGCGATCTCGCCCCGGTCGATCGCCTCGTCGACGTCGTCGCGGGCCGATGCGAGCTCGCCGCTCGGGCCCGGGGCCAGGTGCGGTCCGCGCTCCGTCGCCGCGGGCAGCAGCGTGATGCGATGCTCGGCAAGGACCTGGCGGGCGCGGAAGCGGCCGATGAACTCGCGGGGCGGCAGCTCGCGGGTCTCGGAGTCGAGCGCGAGCGGATCGCCCAGTTCGGTCCCGGCGTCCATGGTCAGGACGACGGAAGCACCGGTACCCGCGAAGCGCGCGGTGAGGCGACGCGGCGCCGGCAGCATGTCGGCCAGCGCATCGAGCAGGGCCGTGAAGGCGCGCCCGAGGGCCTCGGCGTCGCCGTCGATCGGCGGGGCCGTGCCGCCCGCGGTGACGATCTCCCGCCCGGTATCGCCGCCCCAGTGCGGATTGGCCGCAAGCGCCTCGTGCCATACCGCCAGCCGGTCGACGCGCCCGATGCGGGGCAGGCCGTCGCCGCCGAGACTGCGGGCCG
>DAIMFM010000002.1:25391-29024 GCA_036724585.1 Burkholderiaceae bacterium
GGGCTGTTCCTCCTTGCGCTGCTGGCCACGATCCATTTCACCCGCGGCCTGCTCCTGCCGATCGCCATCGGCACCATCCTCGCCCTGATCCTGGAGCCGCTCGTGGGATGGCTGCGCCGTCTGCGCATACCCCGGGCGAT
This sequence comes from Burkholderiaceae bacterium, assembly GCA_036724585.1. Classification (GTDB taxonomy): domain Bacteria; phylum Pseudomonadota; class Gammaproteobacteria; order Burkholderiales; family Burkholderiaceae_E; genus JAMLIN01. Next base: position 25,532 of record DAIMFM010000002.1, read on the forward strand.
CGCCGCGGCACTGGTCGTCATCGGCACCATCGGCGCGGTATCCGGGCTCGGCATGCGGGTCTACGAACCCGCCCGGGAATGGGCGGCGTCGCTGCCCGCGAGCCTGCCCGAGGCGCGCCGCAAGCTCGCGACCCTGCGCAAGCCGATCGACGTGGTGCGCGATGCGGCGGAGACCGTCTCCAAGGCCGCGGAAGCGCCATCGCGCGACGGCGAGCGCACGGTGTACGTCGAGCGCGCCGCCGCGGGCGGCCTCACGGCCACGCAGGATGCCGTCGTCGGCATCGGCGCGACCGTGCTGATCCTGTATTTTCTTCTCGCATCGGGCCCGCTCTTCCGGGCCAAGCTCTGCGCGCTCGCCAGGACGCCCGAGGGGGAGCGACGGGTGCTGCTGGTCTGCGATGCGGTCCGCAACGACATCAGCCGCTTCGTGGTGATCGCGACCGTGCTGAACCTGGGGCTCGGCACCGCCACGGGCCTGCTCGCGCTCGTCGTCGGCCTGCCCAATCCCGCGCTGCTCGGCACCCTCGCGGCCCTGCTCAACTACATCCCGTACGTGGGCGCCGCCGTCATGATCGCGATCCTCGGCCTGGCATCGGTCCTGCAGTTCGATACGGCCGGCATGATGCTGCTGCCCCCACTGGCCTTCCTGGTGCTGACCACGATCGAGGGGCAGGTGCTCCAGCCCCTTCTCTACGGCCGACAGATGTCCGTGGCGCCGGTGGTGGTCTTCCTGTGGGTGCTGGGCTGGGGCTGGATGTGGGGACTGGGCGGCGTCTTCGTGGCGGTGCCGTCATTGATGGCGATCCGCATCTGCGCGGCACAATTCCCCGGGCTGCGGCCCCTGGCGATCCTGCTCGCCGCGCGCCATTCGCCCCTCGCCCCGGATCCGCCGGAGTCGCCCGAGTCACCGGAGATCCGCGAGTCACCGGAGATCCGCGAGTCGCCCGTGTCCCCGGAGTCGACGGAGTCGTCGGAGTTGCCGGAATGCCCGGAAGTGCCGGAGTTGCCCGAGTTGCCGGAGGAAGTGGAGCGCGACGGCGCGATGATCAACGCGCAGCGCTGAAGGGCAGCCTCATCGGCACGAAGGCGATGCCGTTCTTCTCCACCCTGGGGCCGAGCGCGGCGAAACCGAAGCGCTCGTAGACGGGCACCGCACCCACCGCGGAGTTCACGGTGAACGCGCCCCCCGCGGGTACCTCGCCGTCGTCGAGCGCCGCATCGCGCACCGCCGTCCAGAGCCGGGTGGAGATGCCCAATCCCTGCCATTCGGGCGCGACGAAGAGATGGAACAGGTGGAAGACCTCGCTGTCGTCGCGCAGCGCCGCGACGCCGACGATGCGCCCGCCGATGTCCGCGACATAGTAGCGGTACTGCTCGCCGGTCACGTAGCGCGCGATCGCCTCGGGCGTGAAGCTGCGCAGCAACGGGGCGTCCTCGCCGGCATCGGGCTCGAGCAGGAAGGCGACCGCGAGGCCGCCGACGAGCTCGCTGATGTCGTCGGCATCTGCGCGCTCGGCGATCCGGATCGTGAGTCCGAGCGGATACTCGAAGCGGGCGGCCTCGCCGCCGGGCAGGTCCGGCGCGGCGTCGCGGCCGGTCATCCTGCCGCCGGTTTCGCGAAAGAAGGGTTCGGCGTTGGGGTCGCCGACGGCGACCAGCCGGCGCGCCCCGGCGCGCACCGCACGGCGGCGCGCCTCGGCCAGCAGGAGGGAGCCGACGCCCCGGCGCATCAGGCCCGGGTCGACGTACAGCGCGGGCAGCTCGAGCTCGCCCTTCTTCGCGCCGGGCCGCAAGCCGGCCCAGCCGGCGAGTTCGCCGCCGGCTTCGGCGACGAACGTCTCGCTGATGTCGGCCGGCGCGTGCCAGGCGGCGAGCCGCGGTTCGTCATAGCCCCACCATGCGAGCGAGCGCACGGCGAGCTCGCGCAATGCGCCGAGCTCTTCGGCCCGCGCGTCGCGCAATGAGGGTTTGCCTTTTCTGGAGACCATCGGGCGAATATTAGCCTTGAATCCGGCGGGCGCAAGCGCGGCGCGGGCACGCCTCGCCGCTTGCCCGGACGGCGACGACGGCGGGCACGCTCAGCGCGCCTTCTCCAGCAGGAGGGTGGCTTCGCGGATCGAACCGTTCAGGGCCTCGACGATGGTGGCGTTGATGTCCGCGCGCGTCGTGTTGCCGATGTCGTTGCGTGCCTCGGCGGAGAAGCGCTGGCCGCCCACCGAACCCGCGATGTGGACCTCGACGGGCGTGGCGCGGTCGGCCATCGCCGAGGGCACCATGACCACGAAGCTGTGGAGGACGACGGTGCGCCCGGCGAAGCTCGGGGGCAGCTTGCGCGCGAACCACGACCGGAACAGGGTGGCCGGCGGCGGCTCGAGGTCGCGTTCCCCGAGCGTGATGCGATCGCCGCTTTCGTCGAAGCGGCCGCGATCGCTGCGCTGCTCGGCGGGTCGCATGTCCTGGAAGTCGAACATGGCGCCCGGCGCGGTCGGCACATCGATGCGCACCGGGCCGGGACCGCTGCATGCGCCCAGGGCGAGCGCGCCGGCAAGCAGGACGCCGGCGAGGACACCGGCGCGCCACGTCGCGGGTCGCTCGCGCAAGGGTCTCACTCGGCCGATTCCAGCACGTGGATCGCGCGGTCCGCAATCAGGTCGCGCGTCTTCGCCGCGTACTCGGCCATGTGGGGGGCGCGGGCATGCGCCTTGAGCGCGTCGGCGCTCTCCCACTTCTCGAGGACGACGAAGGTGTCGGGGCCGAGCATCGACTGGTACTTGCCCAGCACGTCGACGTCGATCGAGGGCGCGTACTCGATGCATCCCGCTTCCGCCCGCACGGCGGGCATGTTGGCGCGGAAGGCCTCGAGCACGGCATCGCGCTGCCCGGGCTTGGCGGTGATGATGGCGAGGACCTGGATCATGCGTATCTCCTGCTTGCTGTACGGAAGTGATTGCTGGAATGGCGGGCCGCGCGGCACCGGCGGCACTGGCCGCTAGCCGCGCTGCTCCTTGCCCCGTTCGATGATCGCGCGACGACGGCGCTCGATGTCCTCCGGCCGCACCGTGTCGCGGTACTCGCCGGCCGTGCGGGACTCGTGCGCGAGCGCCTCGCCGAAGGGCATCGCATAGCCTTCGTCGATGACGCGCTTCATGCGCACCAGCATGTCGGGAATCGTCGAGAGCATGTCGGTCGCGAGCGCGAGCGCGGTCGGCATGAGCGCATCCGGTTCGACGACGCGATTGACCAGCCCCCATCGTTCGGCGCGATCCGCATCGAGGAAGTTGCCGGTGAGCGAGAGTTCCTTGGCGCGGGCGATCCCGATGGTGCGCGAGAGCTTCTGCGACAGGCCCCAGCCCGGCATCACGCCGACCCTGGCATGCGTGTCGGCGAAGCGGGCCGCGGTGGACGCGAGCAGGATGTCGCCCGCGAGCGCGAGTTCGAAGCCGCCCGTGATCGCGGGTCCGTTGACCGCGACGATCACCGGTCCGGCGAAGGT
>DAIMFM010000002.1:29034-34012 GCA_036724585.1 Burkholderiaceae bacterium
GCCGCCGGCCGGTGCCGAGACGGTAGCGCGCCAGCTTCACGACGTTGCGGCGGCCGTCCAGCAGGCCCGGCACGACGACCTGGGACGGCGGGCGGCGCTGCGGCAGGGTCCGCAGGGCGGTGGCCATCACCTTCGGGTCGCGCGTGCCGACGCTCGCGCCCGCGGTGCCGGCGCCCAGTTCCTTGAGGTCGAGGCCGGCACAGAAGGCGCGTCCCGCCCCGGTGAGCACCAGCACACGGACCGTGGGATCGGCATCGAGCGCGGCGACCGTCTCGGCGAGGGCGCGGCGCAGCTCGGCCGACAGCGCGTTCATCACCTCGGGGCGGTTGAGCGTCAGCACGGCGCAGCCGTCGAACGGGCGATCGACGATCAGCACGGGTCGGGTCATGCAAGGTCTCCAGGGTGCGCCATGCCATCGGGCGCTTCGCCGGTACCAGGGGCTCGCGGTGCAGCCTTCCGGTCGCAGCCGTCGGCCGATCTTAGCCTAAAGCCCGGCCGCCCCGCTCGATCGGATGGGCAGCGCGGGTCGCATCAACCCCGGTTGGCGAGCATCGCCTTGAGCGCGCCCAGCCGCCCCCGCGCCGCCTCGGCGCTCACCGTGGCGCGGGCGGCGGGGCGCGCCTCGAGCTGCATCTCGGCGATGAAGCGCGAGGGGATCTGCAGGAGCTTGTCGCGGCCGCGCTTGCGGGCCCGGCACCAGGTCAGCGTGAGGCTGCGCTGGGCGCGGGTGACGGCGACGTACATGAGCCGGCGCTCCTCCTCGATGCGCCGTGCCCGGGCCTCGTCCGACGGCGCCTCGCCGGTGCCGGCGGCCTCGGCCTCGGCGGCCACCTCGTCGGCCGACAGGCCGCCGTGGTGCGGCATCACGCCCTCCTCGCAGCCGACGAGGAAGACGTGCGGGTACTCGAGCCCCTTGGCGGCGTGGATGGTGCTCATCCTCACGACATCGCCATCGTCGCGGCGCCCGTCGAGCTGGGTGAGCAGCGCGATCGTCTGCGCGAGGGCGATCAGGTCGGCCCCGTCGTTCTCGGCACGCTTCTTCATCCAGTCGGTGAAGTCGCACACGTTCTGCCAGCGCGTCGCCGCCACCTTCTCGTCGTTGTTGTCGTGGAGGAATTCGCGATAGCCGATGGCCGCGAGGAGCTGGTCGATGAGCTCGCCGGCCGGCTCGCGCGGGGCACGCTGCTGCAGGCGGTTGACGAAGCCGCCGAACTCCCGCAGGTCGGCGAGCTGGCGCGCACCGATGCGCGATTCGAACCCGGTCTCGAACAAGGCCTCGAACATCGAGACGCGGCGCTCGCCCGCATAGCTGCCGAGCGCGGCCAGGGTGGCACTGCCGATCCCGCGGCGCGGCGTGGTGATCGCGCGAATGAACGCCGGGTCGTCGTCCTCGTTGGCGAGCAGGCGCAGGTAGGCGATGAGGTCGCGGATCTCGGCGCGCTCGAAGAAGCTCTGGCCGCCCGAGAGCGCGTAGGGAATGTGCTCCTTGCGCAGGGCCTGTTCGATCGCGCGCGCCTGGTGGTTGCCGCGATAGAGGATCGCGAAGTCCGAGAAGGCGGCGCGCCGCTCGAACTTCATCGCCTGCAGGCGCATCACCACCGACTCGGCTTCGGCCTCGTCGTCGTCGCAGGGCACCACCTGGATCGGATCGCCGATGCCGAGTTCGGACCAGAGCTTCTTCGCGTGCAGCTTCGGGTTGTGGCCGATGAGGCGATTGGCGGCCGCCAGGATGGTCACGCTCGAGCGGTAGTTCTGCTCGAGCTTGATGACCTTCAGGCGGGGATAGTCGGCCGGCAGCCGATTGAGGTTCTCGAGCGTGGCGCCGCGCCAGCCGTAGATCGACTGGTCGTCGTCGCCCACCGCCGTGAAGGCCGCCCGCGGGCCGACGAGCCGCTTGAGCAACTCGTACTGGCAGGCGTTGGTGTCCTGGTATTCGTCGACAAGCAGGTAGCGCAGCCGCTCGCGCCATCGCTGCGCGACGTCCTCGTGCTCGTCGAGCAGGCGCAGGGGCAGGCGGATGAGGTCGTCGAAATCGACCGCCTGGTAGGCCTCCAGGGTCGCCGCATAGTCCCGGTAGGCGCGGGCGATCGCATGCTCGGCGGCGTCGGCGGCCTCCGCGGCGGCCCGGTCGGGATCGACGAGCCCGTTCTTCCAGAGGGATATCCGGCCCATGGCCTGGCGGGCGACCCTGCGGTCGGTGGTGCCGAGCAGCTGCTGCACGATCCCGGCGGCATCCTCCGCATCGAGGATCGAGAAGTTGCGCTTGAGTCCGAGCGCCTGGCCGTCCGCGCGCAGCATGCGCACCCCCAGCGAGTGGAAGGTGCACACCAGCGGTCGGTCGTCGGGCCTGAGCCTGGGCAGCATCGGCTCGAGCCGCTCGGCCATCTCGCCGGCCGCCTTGTTGGTGAACGTGATCGCCCCGATGGCCCGCGGCTGCATGCCGGCGGCGATGAGGTGCTGGATCTTGTGGGTGATCACGCGGGTCTTGCCGCTGCCCGCGCCGGCGATGACGAGGCAGGGGCCGTCCAGGTAACGGACCGCCTCACGCTGGGGGGAATTGAGCAGGGACAGGTCGGCGCGCATGGGACGGCGATTCTAGCAAGCGAGGCGGCCGGCGCCGCCCCGGCGTGGCATGGCGGCGCAACGCAGACGCCCGGAACGAACCCGGGAAAAGAAGCGCTGAGCACGATGCTTGCGCCCGACAATGTCCCGCAGCGATGTAAGCACCCGCAAACCATGCCGGGCGGGCACGTTTCTTACATAGCACTTTAACTCTAGGCCATAAGGCCATGTTGCCCAAGCGCTTTCATCGCTTCTTCACAGAAGCTGTGGATAAAGCTGTGAACAGCCAGGTCGAAAACACGCCAGATCGGGCGGGAACGTCCTATGCCCAATTTTTAGGCAAGCCAAAGTGCCTTTCAAATCAATCACTTGCAGGCCACCGGCCCGCCCGTTCGCGCCCATGACGGCTTCGTGACAATGGGCCTGTGCATGTGCACAACCGGACTCGCCGCGCCAATCTGGCAGGAATTTTTCCCGCGGCGTCAAGTGGCAGGAAATGTGCTGAAATGCACATAGCGATCACTCACTTCCTGATCACCGATTCAGCAGATTCAGATTTTCAGATCTCGGCCGGATCGACCTCGAGCTGCCAGCGCGCACGACTTGCCCGCTCGTCGAGCTGCCTTCGCCATGCCGACAGGGCCCGGTGCAGCAGGGGCCGCGAGCCCGATTCGACGAGCAGCTGGGCGCGCTCGCGCCCGGCGAGGCGAGCCAGCGGCATGGGTACCGGATCGAAGCAGCGCACCTGCCCGGCCAGGCCCGGGTCGGCGGCGAGGATCGCGAGCAGGTCGTCGCGGGCCGCGCCGAGGAACCCGAGCGCGTCGCCGGCGACGGCGGCCTCCGCGCGAAGGAGCGCCTGGTAGCCGAAGGGCGGCAGGCCCGCCTCGTGTCGCTCCGCGAGGAGCCGGTCGGCGAAGCCCTCGAAATCGTGGGCGACCAGCGAGGCGAACAGCGGCTCGGCCGGGAAGCGCGTCTGCACGAGGACCCGCCCGTCGCGGGCGAAACGGCCGGTTCGTCCGGCCACCTGCACCAGGGTGGCGAAAAGGCGTTCGGGCGCCCGGAAGTCCGCCGCGAACAGTGCGCCGTCGGGATCGGCCACGACCACCAGGCGCAGGCGCCGGAAGTCGTGGCCCTTGGCGAGCATCTGCGTACCCACGAGCAGGTCGACTTCGCCGCCGTGGACCGCATCGAGCATCGCTTCGGCGGCCCCGCGCCGGCGCGCGACGTCGCGATCGAGACGGGCGATGCGAGCGCCGGGAAAGGACTGGGCCAGTGCCTCCTCGAGGCGCTGGGTGCCGCGACCGAGCGGCTGCAGGTCGGCATCACCGCAGGCGGGACAGCTGCGCGGCACGGCCTGCTCGCCGCCGCAATGGTGGCAGACGAGCCGGAACCGCGGGGCGCCCGGCACCGGCGGCGCCTGGCGGTGCAGGACCCGGTAGGCGCTGCAGTCGTCGCAGCGCGACAGCCAGCCGCATTGGCCGCAGGCGAGCACCGGGGCATAGCCGCGCCGGTTCAGGAACACCATCGCCTGGCCCCGGTCCGCCAGCACCTCGGCGATCGCCGCGCGCGCCGGGTCGGCAAGCCCGTCCGGCGGCATGTCGCGGTCGACGGCCAGCACGTCGATCCGGGGCGCGGGGACGCCGCTGGCTCGCTCGGGCAGCGTGAGCAGGCGGTAGCGCCCGCTGCGCGCGGCATGCCAGGTCTCGGCCGAGGGCGTCGCCGAACCGAGGACGATCGGGATCCGCCGCTGGCTCGCGAGCATGACGGCGAGATCGCGGGCGGAGTAGTGCACGCCTTCCTGCTGCTTGTATGACGGGTCGTGCTCCTCGTCGACCACGATGGCCGCCAGGGCCGGGATCGGGGCGAGGACCGAGAGCCGGGTGCCGACCAGGATGCGGGCGCGGCCGTCGGCCACGGCCAGCCAGTTGGCCGCGCGTTCGCCCTCGGCGAGCCCGCTATGCAGGATGGCGATCGGCTCGCCCGGGAAGCGCGCCCGGATGCGCTCGGCGAGCTGCGGGGTGAGCGCGATCTCGGGGACGAGCACCAGCACCTGCGCGGCGGGATCGGCGGCAAGCCGGCGCTCCATGAAGCGCAGGTAGACCTCGGTCTTGCCGCTGCCGGTCACGCCGTGGAGCAGGAATGCGGCGAAGCCTTCGGCCCGGTCGATCGCCGCGAGCGCATCAGCCTGCGCCGACGTCAGGGGCGGGCGCGCATCGGTTGCGAGCGGCGCGGCCGTCGCATCCGGCCCGGCCGTCGCATCCCGGCCGGCCGCCGCATCCGGGCCGGCGAAGCGACGGCGGGCGCGCTCGAAGGCCGACTCCTTGCGACGCCTCGCGGGCGGCGGCGTGCGCAGCAGCCTGGGCAATGCGGGCAGCATCACCTCGCCCGGATGGCGGTGGTAGTAGCGGGCCGCGAA
>DAIMFM010000003.1:0-3623 GCA_036724585.1 Burkholderiaceae bacterium
CGACCGCCTCATCGGCACGCTCAAGCACCTGCGCGACCTTGGCAATTTGGTGATCGTCGTCGAGCATGACGAGGACGCGATCCGCGCCGCCGACCATGTGATCGACATGGGGCCCGGCGCCGGCGTGCACGGCGGCGAGATCATCGTGAGCGGCCCGCCGGCCGAGGTGATCGCCTGCGAGGGTTCGCTCACCGGCCAGTACCTGGCCGGCCGGCGACGCATCGAGATTCCCGCGCGGCGCACGCCGCCAGGCGAGCGCGTGCTGCGCGTGGTCGGCGCCAGCGGCAACAACCTGGCCGGCATCGACGTCGAATTCCCCGTCGGGCTGATGATCTGCGTCACGGGCGTTTCGGGTTCGGGCAAGTCCACCCTGGTGAACGACACCCTGCACCTGGCGGCGGCGCGGCGCATCAACCGGGCGCAGGCCGAACCCGCGGCGCACGACGCCATCGAGGGGCTCGAGCACATCGACAAGGTGATCAGCGTCGACCAGAGTCCGATCGGGCGCACGCCGCGATCGAATCCCGCCACCTACACGGGGCTCTTCACGCCGATCCGCGAGCTCTTCGCGGAAACCCCGGTCGCGCGCGAGCGGGGCTACGGCGCGGGCCGCTTCTCCTTCAACGTCAAGGGCGGGCGCTGCGAGGCATGCCAGGGCGACGGCATGATCAAGGTCGAGATGCACTTCCTGCCCGACGTCTATGTCCCCTGCGATGTCTGCGCCGGCCGCCGCTACAACCGCGAGACCCTCGAGGTCCAGTACAAGGGCCGCTCGATCGCCGACGTGCTCGACATGACGGTGGAATCCGCGCACGAGTTCTTCTCCGCCGTGCCGAGCATCGCGCGCAAGCTGCAGACCCTGCTCGACGTCGGACTGGGCTATGTCCGGCTCGGGCAGAGCGCCACCACCCTCTCCGGCGGCGAGGCGCAGCGGGTCAAGCTGTCACAGGAGCTCTCCAAGCGCGACACGGGACGCACCCTGTACATCCTCGACGAGCCGACCACGGGCCTCCACTTCCACGACGTCGAAATGCTGCTGCGCGTGCTGCACCAGCTGCGCGACCATGGCAACACCGTGATCGTGATCGAGCACAACCTCGACGTGATCAAGACGGCCGACTGGGTCATCGACATGGGACCGGAAGGCGGCGCGGGCGGCGGACAGCTGGTCGCGACCGGCACGCCGGAGGCGGTGGCCGCCGATCCGGCGAGCCATACGGGCCGCTATCTCGCGCGCGCGCTCGCCCGCGACGAGACGACCGGGCCGGTGCGCCGGGGGGCTGCCGCGTAGGCCAGCCGCCCGGCCGTGGGCACGGATGTTGCGGCCGCCTCCGGATTGCTTCGCCCGTCCAGTGCCGCACCGATCGGACGGGCCCGCGATGCGGCACCCGCCTCATGCGGGGCCGCCGAAGGCACCGGAGGAAAGTGTTGGCCTGGTCCCTGCCCCGGCGATTCGCCGCGCTGCGCTCGCGGCGACACCGATGCGCGGCGCCGTTGCTGGCGGTGCTCGCCGGCTGCGACGGCGGCCAATCCGCGCTGAACGCCGCCGGCGCCGAATCGCGCCTCGTCCTCGAGCTCTTCGTCCTGATGGCGATGGCATCGCTGATGATCTGGCTCGCCGTGATGGCGCTCGCCTGGTGGTCGTCGCGCACCGACCGCAGCCGCCAGTTCGCGCACCGCATCGTCTGGGTCGGCGGGCTCGTCATCACGCCGCTCGTGGTGGTGATCCTGCTCGTGTACGGCCTGCGGCTGATGCCGGCGCTGCGCGACGTGCCCGTGCAGCGGACCGTCAGGATCGATGGCGAACAGTACTGGTGGCGAATCACCTATCCCGACGCCGGGAAGGTCGCCGTGAGCGCCAACGAACTGGTGATCCCGCGCGGCGAGGCCACCGAACTGCTGCTTGCCAGCGAAGGTGTGATCCATTCGCTCTGGATACCCGCGATCGCCGGCAAGATGGACCTGATTCCCGGGCGCACCAACCGCCTGGTGGTCAAGCCCGAGCGCAGCGGCGTCTTCCGCGGCCAGTGCGCCGAGTTCTGCGGCACCGGCCATGCCCACATGGCGCTCGTCGTGCGCGTGCTCGAGCCGGACGCTTTTCGCGACTGGCTGCGGGCGCAGGGCGAGCCCGCCCGTGATCCCGAGCGTCCCGAGGCGCGCGACGGCCAGCGCCTCTTCCTGGCCAGCGGTTGCGGCGCCTGCCATACGGTCCGGGGCACCCCGGCCCGTGGCGAGATGGGTCCCGACCTGACCCACTACGGCAGCCGCAGAACCGTGGCGGCGGGCCTCTATCCCATGAACATCGGCACCACCGCCGGCTGGATCGCGGGCGCCCGGGAGATCAAGCCCGGCAGCCGCATGCCCTCCTTCGGCCGGGCGCTCGATGGCCGCGAGTTGCGCGCGATCGCCACCTACCTCGTGAGCCTCTAATGACGGCCCCGGCACCACGCGGCACATCCGGTACGGCGGCCGTCGGGCGCGAGTAAGGCGCGCGGCAGCTCCAGGATGCCTGGCGGGTTCCGCCGGGCATCCGCTACTGGACCGAGGTCAACAATACGCAGGTCGGCGTCTGGTACGCCGCGACGGCGTTCTTCTTCTTCCTGTTCGCGGGGGTGCTCGCGCTGCTGATGCGCACCCAGCTCGCCGTGCCGGGCAACGAACTGTTCGACGCCGGGACCTACAACCAGCTGATGACGATGCACGGCTCGGCGATGATGTTCCTGTTCGCCGTGCCGATCCTCGAGGCGTTCGCGATCATCCTGCTGCCGGACATGCTCGGTGCCCGCGACCTGCCTTTCCCGCGGCTCTCGGCGTTCGGGTACTGGTCCTTCCTCTTCGGGGGCCTGTTCGTCGCGGGCTCGGTCCTGTTCGGCGCGGGGCCGGAGGCGGGCTGGTTCATGTATCCGCCGCTGACGAGCGATACGGACCAGTCCGGCATCGGCGCCGACATCTGGCTGCTCGGGCTGAGCTTCATCGAGGTCGCCTCGATCGCCGCCGCCGTCGAACTGATCACCGGGGTGCTCAAGTGTCGCGCGCCGGGCATGCGGCTCGACCTGATGCCACCCTACGGCTGGTACCTGCTCGTCGTGGGCGCGATGATCCTGCTCGCGTTCCCGCCGCTGATCGTGGGCGACCTGATGCTCGAGATGCATCGCGCCTTCGACTGGCCCTTCTTCGATGCCGCCCGCGGCGGCGACCCGCTCCTGTGGCAGCACCTCTTCTGGGTCTTCGGGCATCCCGAGGTCTACATCATCTTCCTGCCGGCGGTCGCGCTGCTGACCATGCTCGTGCCGACCTTCTGCCGCACGCCGCTGGTGGGGTATCCCTGGGTGGTGCTGGCCGCCATCTCCACCGGCTTCCTGAGCTTCGGGCTCTGGGTACACCACATGTTCGCCACCGGACTGCCCTCGCTGTCGCTCGGCCTGGTGTCGGCGGCCTCGGAAGCCGTCGCGATCCCGGCGGCGATCCAGGTGTTCGCGCTGATCGGCACGGTGCTGGTGGGCCGGACGGTGCGCTCGGTGCCGATGCTGTTCGCCGGCGGGGCGCTGGCCATCTTCGTGCTGGGCGGCCTGACCGGCGTGATGATCGCGATCGCGCCCTTCAACTGGCAGGCGCACGATACC
>DAIMFM010000003.1:3633-26253 GCA_036724585.1 Burkholderiaceae bacterium
GTCGCGCACCTGCACTACGTGCTCTTCGGCGGCATGGTGTTCCCGCTCTTCGCCGGGCTGTACTACTACTACCCGAAGCTCACCTCGCGGCTCATGAGCGAGCGCAACGGGCGGATCGCCTTCTGGCTGATGTTCGCCGGCTTCAACATCGCCTTCCTTCCGATGCACCTCACCGGCCTGGTCGGCATGCCGCGCCGCGTGTTCACCTATTCGGCGGATCTCGGCATCGGCGGCCTCAATCTCGTCTCGACGATCGGCGCCTTCGTGCTCGCCGCAGGCGTCGCGCTGGTCGCCGTCGATGCGGTGCGCTCCGCCGTGCGCGGCCGCCCGGGCGAAGGAAACCCCTGGGGCGCGGGGACGCTCGAATGGCTCGAGTCCCTGCCGGGCACCAGCAAGGTGATGCGCTGCGTGCCTGTGGTCGGGACGCGCTACCCGCTGTGGGAACAGGAGGGCTTCGAACGGGCGGTCGCCCGCGGCGACTACTATCTCCCCGATGCGCCCGGACGGCTGCGCGAGACCCTGGTGACCACCGTGGTCGGCGCAGCGCCGCTCCAGTGCCTTCGCGTCCCCGGACCGACGGCGCTCACGATCTGCGCGGCAGCGGCACTCGCCACGACCTTCATCACCGCAACCTTCCACTGGACCTGGGCCGCCGGCGCGGGGGCGCTGGCCACGCTCGGATTCATCCTGGCCTGGCTGTGGACGGGCACCGGCCATTCGGGCGACACGATGCGCGACGTGGGCATGGGCCTCTCCCTGCCCACCTACCTGTCGGGGCCGGCCTCCATCGGCTGGTGGGCGATGCTGATCACCATGCTGGCGGACCAGGCGGCCTTCGTCACCCTGGTGTTCAGCGAGTTCTACTTCTGGACGGTGTCGATTCCCTGGCCGGCAACGGAGGTCCCTGCGCCGTCGAGCGGCCTGCTCCTTGCCGCCCTGGCGAGCGGAGCCGCGGCCTGGGCGTCGGTCGCATGGTCACGACGCCTGCTCGGCAGGGAGCGCCCGGCGCCGGCGCGGCTCGCGTTGCTGCTGGGTGCGCTGCTCTCGATCGGCTGTGGCGCCTTGCTGGTCGCCAGCCTGCGCGAGGCCGGCATCGACCCGACCGCGAACGCCGGCGCGGCGATGGCGGCGACCTTCGTGCTCTGGTGCGCGATCCATCTCGCGATCGGCTTCGTGATGCTCCTGTTCTGCGCGGTCGCCAGCCTGCGCGGCAGGCTCGACGCGGTCCACGACGGCGACATCCGGATCGTGCAGCTCTACTGGCACTTCCTCGCCTTCACCCTGGTCGTCTCCGTGCTGGTCCTCCTCGCAAGGAGCGCATCATGAATCCTCGAAGCGATGTCCATGCGGGCTTCAGCGGCGACGAGTCGTCATCGGACCGGCACCGCGCGGGCGGCAGGCCACGGCACCTGCTGGTGGCGCCGCTCGTCTGGGCGCTTCATTTCGGCTTCGTCTATGGCGCGAGCGCGGTGGGCTGCGCCGACCGCGGTCCCGGTCCCGAGACCATGCGGATGCTCGTCTTCGTCGCCACGGCGATCGCGCTCGCGCTGCTGGCCTGGGCCTGCGCAAGCTCATGGCGCCTGCGCCGCAGCCTCGGCGCCGAAGCGCCGAGCCCCGCCCGGCGCCAGCGCCGCTTCCTCGCCGCCACCACCTTGTCGACCTGCACGCTCGCCGCGGTAGCGGTCGTGTTCGACACCCTGCCGTCGCTCCTCTCGACGAGCTGCGCATGAGCGCGGTCCGCGCGCCCGTCGTCGCGCCGACTCACCCGACGCACCCGACGCAGGGAATGCGCCGGGATCGTTCCATCGTGCTCGTGCTGGCGACGATCGCCTGGTTCGCCGCCATGCTCGTGAGCTTCCGGTTCTCCGCGGCGGGCGGCTTCGCCTGGCACATGGTCCTGCACCTCCTCAATGTCGCGCTCGTCGCGCCGCTGGCGAGCCTGGCGACCCGTGCATGCCGGCCCCGCCGACTGCCTGCGCCCCTCGTCGCCGCCTTCATCGAGCTGCTCGTCGTCTGGGGCTGGCATGCACCGGCGGCGCACGCCTTCGCGCGCACCGAGCTCGGCGGTTTCCTGCTCGAGCAGGCGAGCTTCGTCGCATGCGCGTACCTGCTCTGGGCGGCGGTCGTCGACGCCGTCACGAGGCGCGACCAGGGAGCGATCGCGCAATCCGTGCTGGCGTTGCTGCTGACGTCGATGCACATGAGCCTGCTCGGCGGTGTCCTCGCCCTGGCCGCTGGCAATCCTTACCGCGCCGACCTGTGTGGCAGCGCCGCAAGCGGCCTCGGGCCGATGGCGGATCTCCAGCTGGGCGGCGTGCTCATGCTGGGTTTCGCGGCGAGCGTCTATCTCGTTGCAGCGCTACTCCTCGCGCGACGGCTACTCGGGGCGCATCAGGCATGACGCTTGCGACTTCCGGTAATTCTGGATGGCAAGGAGCATCGACACCATGGATGCAAGTCGACGTGCATTCCTTGCGGGTCTTGCCGCGACCGGCATCGCTGCGGCAGTGCCTGCCCTGGCCGCGGACAACCGGCGACGGCTGGCGACGGGACGGGATCCGCAGTACTTCTACCTGACGCTGGCCGAGGCCGCCTTCCTGACCGCCTTCGTCGACGAGCTCATCCCGGCCGACGAGTTCCCGTCGGCAAGCGAGGTGGGCGTCGTCGAGTTCATCGACCTGCAGCTGGCCACCGGCTACGGCGCCGGGGAGCGCCTGTACCTCGACGGCCCGCACGAAATCGGTACCGAGAGCCAGGGCTACCAGCTCGGCCTCACGCCGGCCCAGCTCTACCGACGGGCGATACGCGGCATCGATGATTCGCTCGACGGCGCGAGCTTCGCCACGCTGCCACCAAAGGCGCGACAGGAGCTGATCGGCGCGCTCGAAGCCGGTGAGCGCGACGCCGGCGAGGTCCCGGGCAAGCGTTTCTTCACCGAAGTCCGGCAGAACACGATCGAGGGCTACTTCGCCGATCCCATCTACAGCGGCAACCGTAACGCCGTCGGCTGGGAAATGATCGGCTTTCCGGGCGCCCACGCCTATTACCTGACCGAGGTCGACCGATACAACATGGCCTACGAGCGCGAGCCCAAGGGCATCGCGTACCGCCCGGGGGCGGGCTCGCCGGTACCGGCTTCGGTCGTCCTTGCACGCAAGCGATCAAGGGAGGACTGAAGCGATGGCACGACAACTGCCCAGGACCGAGGTCGTCATCGTCGGTGGCGGCGCGACGGGCCTGGTGGCCGCCTACGAGCTCGGGCATGCCGGGCACCGCTGCGTCGTGATCGAACGCGGCCCGATGCGGCGCACCTCGCCCTCGCTCCAGAGTCCGAAGCAGCACGACGAGCTCCTGTACGGCATCCGGCACGAGCACCAGATCGACGTCCGGCGCAACACGCTGACGTTTCGCAACAACCGCAGGCAACGCGCCCTGCCGATGCGTCGCCTCGGCTCCTTCCTGCCCGGCGAAGGAGTGGGCGGCGCGATGATGCACTGGAACGGCCAGTTCTGGCGCCCGCTGCCGTCCGACCTGCGCCTGCGGTCGCACTACGAGGAGCGCTACGGCAGGCAGATCTTCGACGAGGAGCTCACAGTCCAGGACCATGGCGTGACCTACGAGCAGCTCGAGCCGCACTTCGACAAGTCCGAACGCGTGTTCGGCGCCTCCGGCAGGGCCGGCAACATCGGCGGCGAGATCCGCGAGGGTGGCAATCCGTTCGAGGGCCCGCGCTCGAGCGAGTATCCCAATCCGCCGCTGAAGCAGCACTTCGCCGGCACGGTGTTCGAGAAGGCCGCCCGCGAGGTCGGCCTCCATCCGTTTCCCTACCCGGCGGGCAACTGTTCGCGGGAGTATGTCAACCCCTATGGCGCCACGCTCCATCCCTGCGTCTACTGCGGCTTCTGCGAACGCTTCGGCTGCAGCTACTTCGCCAAGGGAGAACCGCTGGCCGCGGTGCTCAGCCAGCTGACGGGCCACGAGAACTTCGACCTGCGGCCGGAGTGCGAGGTCCTGCGCGTCGACAAGAGCGCGGATGGCAAGACGGCCACCGGCGTCACCTATGTCGACCGCGACGGCGAGGAGTACTTCCAGCCCGCCGACCTGGTGCTGCTGTGTGCCTACTCGCTCTGGAACACCCACATGATGCTGGTGTCCGGCCTGGGGCGACCCTATGACCCCGAAACCGGGGAAGGCGTGGTGGGTCGCAACTATGCCTACCAGACCATGGCCGGCTGCGACGTGTTCTTCGAGGAAGGCGTGCGCACCAACCCGTTCATGGGTGCCGGCGCGCTCGGCACCGCGGTCGACGACTTCAATGGCGACAACTTCGACCATGCCGAGCTCGGCTTCATCGGCGGCGGCTACATCGGCTGTTCGCAGACGAACGGGCGTCCGATCGAGTACCACCCCGTCCCCGGGGACACGCCGGAATGGGGGCCGCAATGGAAGCGCGCCGTGCGCGACTACTACCTGCGCCACGCCTCCGTCTCGGTCCATGCGTCCTCGGTGGCGACCCGCAACAACTTCCTGGACCTCGACCCGACCTACCGCGATCATCTCGGCCGGCCACTGTTGCGGATGACCTTCGACTTCCCCGACAACGATCGCCGGATGGCCGCATGGCTGGTCGAACGCGCCTCCGAGATCTGCCGGGCAATGGAGCGGGTCGAGCGATTCGGCACCGAGAACCGCGCGGCGCAGGGCAAGAACTACACCATCGTTCCCTACCAGACGACGCACAACACCGGCGGCACGATCATGGGCGCCGACCCGAACACATCGGTGGTCAATCCGTACTGCCAGTCCTGGGACCAGCACAACGTGTTCGTCTTCGGTGCGTCGCTCTTTCCGCAGAACCTCGGCTACAACCCGACCGGGCCCCTCATGGGACTCGCCTACTGGGCGCTCGCGGCGATCCGCGACGACTATCTCAAGAATCCCCGCAGACTGGTGGACACATGATGAACGGACCAACCCTCGCCCTCCTCGCCGGCGGCATCGTCGCGGCGACCTTCGTGGCCGATGCGGTCCAGGCTCAATCCGAGGCCGAGCCGGCCCATCCGACTCCGGAACGCCTCTTCTACGCGACGGTCAAGGAGAAGGCCCCGGAGCAGGACATGATCGCGACCGGCCGACTGGTCGCCTCGGGCGGCGCTCGCAAGGGCGGCGCCGAGATGGCGTGCTTCACCTGCCACGGCGCCGACGGCGCCGGGGATCCCGCCGGCGCCGTGCCGCGACTGGCGGGATTGCCCGCCTGGTACATGTACAAGCAGCTCAACGACTACGCCAGCGGCAGCCGCGACAGCGCATCGATGACCGGCATCGCGCGCCGGCTCACCGAGTCCGAGCGCGAAGCCGTCGCCTCCTACTACGCGCTGCTCGAGGCGCCGTACCCGCCCAGGCAACCCGCCGGCGACCTGCGCATGCTGCAATGGGGCCAGCAGCTCGCCGCGGTCGGCGCCGCCGGGCGCGCCGTGCCGGCCTGCATCAGCTGCCATGGGGCGGACGGCTCGGGCATGCCGCCCTCGGTGCCCTACCTCGCCGGGCAGCACGCCGAGTACATCGCACTGCAGCTGCACCTGTTCCGCAATGGAGAGCGCGACAACGATCCGCAGGACGTCATGCACGCGATCGCGAAAAAGCTCTCCGACGAGGACATCGAGGCCGTCGCCGCCTATTACTCGCGCAAGCGCATGGGCGGCGAAGCGCCACGCGCGGACGCCGGCCGCTGATGCAGGGGTTTCGCGCCCCGATGCTGCTCGCCCTGGTCGCGGGCATCGTGGCGGCCATGTCGCCTCGCGTCGTCCCGGCGGCCGAAGCGGGGGATGCCGGCGCGCCACCGGCGCTGCGGCCCGTGGGCGGCTCGCCGGAGGCCGGCCGCAGGATCGTCGAGGCGCTCGGCTGTGGCGCATGCCACCGCATCCCCGGCGTCCCGAACGCCCGGGGCGAGATCGGTCCCGACCTCGCCGGCTTCGCGCGGCGCGGCTACATCGCCGGCCACATCCCGAACACGCCGGGCCGGCTCGAGGCATGGCTGCGCAATCCGCCCGCCATCGATCCCGACACGGCGATGCCCGACCTGGGAATGGACTCGCGGCAGATCCGGGACGTCGCCAGCTTCCTGTACCAGCTGGACTGAAGCCCCCTGGACGCGGGTGGCCGAACGCGACTGCCCGGCCTCAGGGAGGATCGGGCCGGTATCCGGCGAAGCGCCCGAGCGCATCCTTCACCTCGCCGGCATCGAGCAGGACGGGATCGCCGCATTGCAGGACCTGGCCATAGACCCGGCACAGCCATTCGACCTCGAGCGCGAGGTCGAAGCAGGCGGCCAGCGTCGCGCCCACGGCGACCATGCCGTGGTTCGCCAGCAGGCACGCCCGTCGGTCGCGCAGCATCGCGAGCGTGGCGGCGGACAGGCGCGCCGACCCGAACGGCGCATAGGGTGCGCAGGGAATCGAATCGCCCCCGGCGACCGCGACCATGTAGTGGAAGGCCGGGATGCCGTCGCGCTGTACCCGTGCGAGGCAGGCCAGCGTGCTGGCCCAGGGCGCATGGGCATGCACCACCGCGCCGACGCCGGGCTGCGCGCGCAGCAGGTCGTGGTGAAGCCGCCACTCCGAGGAAGGCCGGCGCGGCCCGTAGCATTCGGCCGGAGCCCCTAGGGCATCGTCCTCGTCGTCGATCGCCGGATCGGGCATGAACGGCAGCCAGGCGATGTCGTCCTCGTCCATGGCCGCGAAGTCGATCGCCGACGGCGTGAGCAGGAGGCCGGCGCGCCCGCCGCGATGCCAGCGCAGCGAGAGATTGCCGGCGCGCCCGGTGTTGAGTCCGGCCGGTGCGAGCGCGCGTGCCGTCCCGACCAGGGCGGCGCGCGCGGCGTGCTCGGTCGCGAAGGCGGGCGCCATCCTCAGTCGATGTCGGCATCGGCGCCGGCGAGCAGCGCGGCGATCCCCTCGCGCGACGCCGAGACGACGCCGTGCTCCGTCACCAGGGCGGTCACCAGGCGGGCCGGGGTCACGTCGAAGCCCGGGTTCAGCGCGGCGGTGCCTTCGGGCGCGATCCGCAGCGAGCGCATCGCGCCGGCAGCGTCGTCGAAGCCCTGCACATGCGTGAGCTCGCGCGGGTCGCGGTACTCGATCTCGACGGCGGCCCCTTGCGGGGCGCGCGTATCGATGGATGCGACCGGGCAGGCGACGAAGAACGGCACGTCGGCATCGCGCGCGGCGAGCGCCTTCAGGTAGGTGCCGATCTTGTTGACGACGTCCCCGTTGGCGGCGACGCGATCGCACCCGACGATGACCGCATCCACCTGGCCGCGCTGCATCAGCAGGCCGCCCGCGTTGTCCGCGACGAGCGTATGGGGAACGCCGCGCTGGGCCAGCTCCCACGCCGTGAGGCTGGCGCCCTGGTTGCGCGGCCGGGTCTCGTCGACCCAGACGTGGACCGGCACGCCGTCGCGATGCAGGCGGTAGATCGCCGCGAGCGCCGTGCCCTCGTCGATGGTCGCGATCCTGCCGGCATTGCAGTGGGTGAGGACATTGAGCGCGCCTTCGCCGGCGGCTTCGCGAGCCGCGACCAGCACGCGGGCGGCATGCTCGCCGATGGCCCGGTTGCAGGCGACATCCTCGTCGCAGATGGCGGCGCATTCGGCCCAGGCGACCGCCGCGCGCCGCGCCGGCGACAGGCCGGCGACACGGTCGCGCACCCGCTCCAGCGCCCAGCGCAGGTTGACCGCGGTGGGCCGGGTCTCGAGCAGCTCGGCGAAGGCGGCATCGAGCGCCGCGTCACCCGGGTCGACGCGCAACGCGAGCGCGAGGCCGTAGGCGCCGACGGCGCCGATCAGGGGAGCGCCGCGGACCTGCATCGTCCGGATGGCCTGCGCGCAGGCCGCGGGCGAGTCGAGCGCAATCTCGCGCAGCTCGAACGGCAGGAGGGTCTGGTCGATCGTCCGCGGCACGCCGGCGGCGTCGATCCAGAGGGTGCGCGTCATCGTCATCCGCCGCGCGGCGTACCGACCAGGCCGCGCAGCACCTCGAAGGCGAGGATGCGGATGGTCTTGTTCGAGAGGTGTAGCACGCCGTCCTCATGGAAGCGCGAGAAGGCCCGGGACACGGTCTCGAGCTTCAGGCCCAGGAAGCTGCCGATCTCCTCGCGGGTCATGCGCAGGATGAACTCGCTGCCCGAATAGCCGCGCGTCCGCATGCGCTGCGACAGGTTGAGGAGGAAGGCCGCGAGGCGCTCCTCGGCGCGCATCGTGCCCAGGAGCATCATGACGCCGTGATCGCGCACGATCTCGCGACTCATGACCTTGTGGAAGTGGCGCTGCAGCGGCGAGAACGAAGCCGAGATGCGCTCGAGGTCGGAGAACGGGATCGTGCAGACTTCGCTGTCCTGCAATGCGACCGCATCGACCGAATGAACCTCGGTGGCGATGCCGTCCAGGCCGAGGAGTTCGCCGGGCATCTGGAAGCCGGTGACCTGGTCGCGGCCATCCTCGCTCGTGAGGCGAGTCTTGAAGAAGCCGCTGCGCACCGCATAGAGCGAATCGAAGCCGTCGCCCGCTCGGAACAGGGCCTCGCCACGCCGCACCCGGCGACGGGTCGCCACCAGGGCGTCGAGCCGATCGAGATCGCGGGGAGACACGCCGCCCGGGACGCAGAGTTCGCGCAGGTTGCAGGTTGCACAGGCCGCCTTGAGCCGTGCCTGCAGGCTGCCCGCCGAAACCGCCCGGGGACTGGAAGTCGGGTTCGTCATCGATGGGGGGCCGAGCCGGGCCGCTTGCCGCCCGGCCCCACCCAATGGGAGGTCATGGCGCAAGGATACCCGTCGGCCGGATCGGCACCAAACCGCGCCTGCCCGTTTGACCTGGATCAACGCCTTCGGCTCCCGGGCCCGGCAACATGGGATCCCATGAAGGTCAGGGCCCTGCACCGGGACGTCCTCCACCGTGGCCCGTCACACGCCTGGACGCGCCTGCGGGGGCTCGATCTCGATGCGCCCTGCCATGCCACCTATCCCGCGCCGGATCGCTTCGTCGAGGCCTTCGACGCGGCCAGCTATCGGCGTTGGCTTCGGCGCCGCGGGCTGGCGGGCGCGGGGCCGCTCGCGTTGCACGTCCACCTGCCGTTCTGCGCCCCCGGCTGCCAGCACGCCGCCTGCGACAGTGTCGTCGGACGCGGCCTTCGCCGTGCCCGCGATTACCTGCGCCAGCTGGGGCGCGAAGTGGAACTGCTCGTTGCCGAGCTCGGCCGGGGCCAGCCGGTATCCCTCATGTACTGGGGCGGCGGCACGCCCAATTACTTCAGCGCCGACGAACTGGCCGAGCTGGCCGACACGATCCGGGCCCGGTTCCAGCTGCGCGCCGGGGGCGACCACGCGATCGAGATCGATCCCCAGGAGGCCGAACCGGACCTGGCGCGCCGCCTCGCGGCCATGGGCTTCAACCGCCTCGTGGTCGGCGTGCCCGAGCTCGATCCCGGTGTGCTGCAAGCGATGGGCCGGGTCCCGGCGGCAGGACCGACGGCGGAGTTCATGGCGGAGGCCCGGGCGACGGGCTTCCGTTCGGTCGGCGTGGCGCTCGCCTGCGGCCTGCCCGGCCAGGCGCCCACGAGCTTCGCGCAGACCCTCGAGCGGCTCATCGCGATGCAACCGGACAGGATCATCCTGCGCGACCTCGGTCGCCCGCCGCAACGCTGTCGCAACCGGCGTCGCCTGCGCGCGGACGAACCGCCCTCGCTGGCCCAGCTGACGGCGCTGCATGCGTGCGCGCACGAATGCCTGGCGGCGGCCGACTACGAGTTCGTCGGCATGGGGCATTTCGCCCTGCCCGGCGACCCGCTCGCCCGCGCCCACCGGGCCGGCCATCTCGACTGGGGCTGTCATGGGTATTCGACGCAACCCGAGCCCGAGCTGATAGGCTTCGGGGCAGCCGCGATCAGCCGTGTTGGCGCCTCCTACAGCCAGAACCTGCGCGCGCCCGACGAATACGCCGACGCGGTTCGCCAGGGCCTGCTGCCGGTGGCAAGGGGCATCGAGCTTGACGCGGACGACCTGGTCCGGCGTGCCGTCATCCATGGCCTTTGCGGAAGCGGCCGGGTAGCGACCGAATCGATCGAGATCGCCCACCTGATCGACTTCGGCTCCTATTTCGCCGCCGAGATCCAGGCCCTGGGTCCATGGGTCGATGCCGGCCTCGTCGAGGTCGATCCCGAATGGATCCTGGTGACGCCGGCGGGGCGGCGCTACCTGCGCGCGATCAGCGCATGCTTCGATCGTTACCAGCGCGAGTCCGCCAGGCGCGCCAGCGTCGATCCGATCTTGTAGCTGGAACACGAATGCTCGAACCCTCCCTGCTGTCGCTCTTCCTCGTCGGCCTGTTCGGCGGCCTGCACTGCGCCGGCATGTGCGGGGGCATCATCAGCGCGATCGGCATCGCCGGGTCCGGCGCGCCCGGCCGGGCGAGCGCCGACGGGCGGCGCCGTCGCGAGCTGTCGCGGCTGCTGCGCCTGCTCGCATACAACGGCGGGCGCATCTCGAGCTACATCCTGGCGGGCGCCGTCGTCGGCGCCATCGGCTCGAGCGCGTTCCTGATGGGCCGGGTGTTGCCGGTCCAGCAGTTCGTCTTCGTGCTCGCCAACCTGACCCTCATCGTCCTCGGCCTCTACGTGAGCGGCGTGATCCGCTCGATCGCACCGATCGAGGCGGCCGGGCGCGGCCTGTGGCGCAGCATCGCGCCCACCGCCGTCAGGGCGATGCGCGGGACCAGCCCGCCCCAGGCCTGGCTCGCCGGGATGCTGTGGGGCTTCGTGCCCTGCGGGATGGTCTACGCCGGCCTGGTGGCCGCGCTGACCAGTGCCAGCGCCATCGACGGCGCCCTGCTGATGGCCGCCTTCGGCCTGGGCACGCTCCCCAACCTGCTTGCGCTCGGCTGGTCCGCCGGGCGGGTGGCGGGCTGGCTGCAGAAGCGCTGGATCAAGGCCGCCGCCGGGATCCTGATCATCGTGTTCGGCATCATGGGGCTGTTCCGGCTCGATCCGGTCGAGCACCTCAAGGCCGCGATCGCCTACTGCTTCTGATGCAATCGCACGAGACGGCGAACGACTCCGCCTGCTTCCACTGCGGCCTGCCGGTGTACGAACCGGGCCGCTGGTCGGCCGTCGTCGACGGCCAGGCGCGCCCCATGTGCTGCGCCGGCTGCGCGGCCGTCGCCGATGCCATCGTGGCGGCGGGACTCACCGACTACTATCGCCACCGCACCGGGCCGGCCAGCGCCATCGCGGCGGTTCCGCCGGAACTGGAGCAGCTCTCGCTGTACGACGATGCGCAGGTGCAGGCCGGCTTCGCGCGGGAGGCCGGGTCGGGCGAAGGCACCGAGGTGAGCCTCGCGGTCGAGGGCATGAGCTGCGGCGCCTGCGTCTGGCTGCTCGAGCGCACCCTGGCGGCCGAGCCCGGCGTGCTGGCCGCCAACGTCAACTTCGCGACCGAAAGGGCCGTGGTGCGATGGGACCCGGCGATCACCCGGCTGTCCACCCTGCTCGCGCGCTTCCGGGACGTCGGCTACCGCGCCGTGCCCTACGACCCGCAACGGCGCGAGGAAGCGATCGTCAAGACCAGCAAGTCGATGTTCCGGCGCCTGTTCGTCGCGGGCGTCGGCATGATGCAGGTGATGATGTACGCCTTCCCGGCCTACGTCAGCGGACCCGGCGAGATCGAGCTCGCCTACGACAGCCTGTTGCGCTGGGCGAGCTTCGTGCTGACGGTGCCGGTGGTCCTGTACTCCGCGATGCCCTTCTTCGCCGGCGCCTGGCGCGACCTGCGGGCCCGCAGCCCCGGCATGGACGTGCCGGTCGCGATCGGCATCGGGGTGGCCTTCGTCGCGAGCGCCTGGGCCACCATCACCGGACGCGGCGAAGTCTATTTCGATTCGGTCACGATGTTCGTGTTCCTGCTGCTGGGCGCGCGCTATCTCGAGTGGATCGCCCGGCGCCGCGCCGGCCGGGCGCTCGATGCCATCACCAGCGCAGCCCCCGAGCGCGTCGTCCGGCTCGGGCCGGACGGAACCGAGGAGGCCGTGCCCGCCATCCGACTCGCGCCCGGCGACCGCATCCGCGTCGACGGCGGCGAACGGATCGCGGTCGACGCCATCGTGCTGCAGGGCCGCGGCGCGGTCGACCTTGCGCTCCTCACCGGCGAATCGGTCCCGGTCCCGGTCGTGGCGGGCGAGGAAGTGCCCGGCGGCGCGGTCAATGCCGGCGCCCCGCTGCTGCTCGAGGTCCTGCGCGAGACCGGGCAGAGCACGCTGTCGACGATCGAGCGGCTGATCGAACGCAGCGCCGAGGAGAAGCCGCGTCTGTCGCGGATCGCCGACCGCGTCGCCGGCGTCTTCGTGAGCGTGCTGCTCGCATTCACCGTCCTCGTCTTCGCCGCATGGCTGTTCATCGACCCGGAGCGTGCGGCCCCGGTCGCGATCGCCGTGCTGGTCGTCTCCTGCCCCTGTGCGCTGTCGCTCGCCACGCCGGCCGCCCTGGCCGCCGCCACCGGCGAACTCCTGCGCCGGCGCATCCTGGTCACCCGCGGCCACACCCTCGAATCGCTCACCACCTGCACGGACGTCGTCTTCGACAAGACCGGGACCCTCACCGAGGGCCGCCCGGAAGTGGTCGCGGTCCAGCCGGCCGCCGGGCGCGACGCCGGCGAGCTGCTGGCCTGGGCCGCGGCGCTCGAGGCCGGCTCGGCGCATCCCTTCGCGCGCGCGATCATCGCGGCCGCCGATGGCGCTGCTGCCGATGGTGCTGCTGCCGATGGCGATGCCGCTGCGGCGCACGCCGGGATCGTGCTCCTGCCCGACGACCGCCACGACGAACCCGGCTTCGGCGTCTCGGCCAGCGTGCGCACCCCGGACGGCGGCATCCGGCACCTGCTGCTCGGCTCCGCGGCCTGGTGCGGCCTCGACGACGACGTGGCCGAGGCGATGCGCCGCGCGCCGGCGGCGCCGTTCCCGCCCGGGATGACCGACCGGCGCGAGGCGGACGCGGGCGGGCTGGCCGCCGCGAGCGAGGTGTTCCTGGTCGCACGCCACGACGGGCACGACGGCAAGGGGCGGGACGCCGACGACCTCGGCGCCCGGGCCGATGCCGGCGCGCGCGACGTCCTCGCCCGGATCGCCATCGCCGATGCCCCTCGTCCCGAGGCGGCGGCGCTGGTCGCCGGCCTGCGCCGCCAGGGCCTGCGCACCCACCTGCTCTCGGGCGACCGCGAACCGGCGGTGGCCGCCGTCGCCGAGGCGCTCGGGATCGGCAACTGGCGATCGCAGGCCGACCCGAAGCAGAAGCTCGCCTACGTTCACGGCCTGCGCGAGGCCGGCGCACGGGTCCTGATGGTGGGCGACGGCATCAACGACGCACCGGTGCTGGCGGCGGCCGATGCCTCCGTCGCGGTCGGGCGGGGCCGCGCGCAGGCCCGCCCCGCGGCCGCTGCGGTAGTCCAGGCGCCGGCGCTCACGGGGGTCGGCGAGCTGCTCGCGACCGCGCGGCGCACCCGCCGGATCATGAAGCAGAACCTCGGCTGGGCCGCGGCCTACAACGCCACCGCGATCCCGGTCGCCGCCTTCGGGCTGGTTCCGCCATGGGCGGCGGCCATCGGCATGGCGCTGTCCTCGCTCGCCGTCGCGCTCAATGCGATGCGACTGTGGCGACCTCTTGATCCGGATCAAGGCGGCCGGCCCGCGGCAGGGCTACGCTACCAGGTACAGGATACGCGCGGACCGGTCTCGGGAACGGTTCCGCAATAGTGAGGGAGCTCACGCCGCCATGCGGCGTTTGCTTGCCGGAGCTGGCACCACGACTGGCACCGTCTCCGGCTTTTTATGCACTGCCGCGGCCCGCCGACTCGCGCCGCCGCGGCCCGTCACCGGCCGCCCGCGACGTCGATGATCGCGCCCGTGACGTACGAGGCCTGCGCCGACAGCAGCCAGGCGATCAGCGCGGCGACCTCGTCGGCCGTGCCCCCGCGCTGCATCGGCACCATGCCGGCGAGCCGGGCGACCCGATCGGGGGCGCCGCCGCTGGCATGGATCTCGGTCTCGATCAGGCCGGGGCGCACCGCATTGACCCGGATCCCTTCGGTGGCCACTTCCTTCGCGAGGCCGATGGTCATGGTGTCGATCGCGCCCTTGGAGGCCGCATAGTCGACGTACTCGGCGGGCGACCCGAGCTTGGCGGCGACCGAGGAGACATTGACGATCGAGCCGCCGCGGCCGCCGTGCGCATTCGACATGCGTCGCACCGCCTCCCGGGCGCAGTAGAAGGATCCCAGGACATTGGTCGCGAAGATCCGGCCGAGGCGGTCGGCCGACATGTCGGCCACCCGCGTCGCCGGGGCCACGATACCGGCATTGTTGACGAGCGCATCGAGCCGGCCGCACTGCGCATCGAGCGCCGCGAACATGCGCAGCACGTCGGCTTCGCTGGCGACGTCCCCGGCCAGGGCCAGTGCATGGCCGTCGAGCGAGTCCACGAGCGCATCGGCGGCATCGCTGCGCTCCCGGTAGCCGATCGCCACATGCCAGCCGTCCTCGACGAGGCGTCGCGAGAGCGCGGCCCCGATGCCGCGGGAACCGCCGGTGACCAGGGCCACGGGTCTCGTCATCCTTCCCCCTTCCGAAGTCGCTCGAGCTCGCGTCGCTCGTGCTTGGTGGGCCGGCCATGCACGATCGACCGGGCCGGCTCGACATGCAGGCGACGCTCGGCCGCCTGCCGTTCGCGCCGGGCGACCGATTCGGCGGTTTCCTCGTACAGCGCCTGGGCCACCGGCGCCGGCCCGCGCACCGCCGACAGGCCGCGAACGACCACGACGCGCTCCTGGTCGCCGGCACGCAAACCGATGGTATCGCCGATGCGCACGATGCGCGCGGGCTTGACCCGCTGGCCATCGATGCTCACCCGGCCGTTCTCGATCGCCGCCTGGGCCAGTGCGCGCGTCTTGTAGAAGCGCGCCGCCCACAGCCACTTGTCGATGCGGACGTCATCGCCCATGCCGGCCCCGGCGCGCCGCGGGGCGCGCGGGGGCGCCGATCGCGTGGTTTCGATCCATACTGGGGGTCATCGACACAACCAGGAGCCTCCGTGAGCAAAGTTCCGTTCAAGCAGCGCTGGTTCGAGGATTATGAGGCCGGCGAAGTCATCGAACTCGGCGAGTACCCGGTTTCCGAGGCCGAGATCATCGAGTTCGCGAAGCGCTACGATCCGCAGCCCTTCCATATCGACCCCGAGGCGGCCAGGCAATCGGCCTACGGCGGGCTGATCGCGAGTGGCTGGCACACCGGCTCGATCATGATGCGGATGCTGGTCGATGGCTTCGTCTCCGAGGTCGCGAGCATGGGATCCCCGGGCCTGGACGAGCTGCGCTGGCTCGCCCCGGTCCGCCCCGGGGACGTCCTGCGCGGCCGCATCCGGATCCTCGAGACGCGCCGGTCCGCCTCGAAGCCCGACCGTGGCCTGGTCCATCTCGAGCAGGAAGCCCTCAACCAGCGCGACGAGGTCGTCGCCCGCTGGGTCGGCTGGAACATCTACCGGGCGCGGCCGGCTGCCTGAGCGCTCGCCCCGGAACGCCATGTCCCGCCCAGGCGCCGGCCACGACGGCCCGGACGATGCATTGGTCGAGGCGCTCCGGCGCCTGCTGCAGTCCCGTCTCGGGCGCGGCGTCCGGCGCATCGACACCCATGTCTCCTGGGTACTGCTCGACGGCGAGCATGCCTGGAAGATCAAGAAGCCGGTCCGCCTGGGCTTCCTCGATTTCAGCCGGATCGATGTGCGTCGCCGTTGCTGCGAGGAGGAGTTGCGGCTCAATCGAAGGCTCGCGCCCTCGATCTACCTCGACGTGCTGCCGGTACGCGGCAGCGTCGCTTCGCCGCTGCTGGCCGGCGCGCCGGATCGCGACGGGCAACGCGACGGCGAAGCGATCGAGTACGTCCTGCGCATGAAGCAGTTCGCGCCCGGATCGCTCCTGTCCGAACGGCTGGCGGCGGGCCGGCTCCTGCCCGACACGATCGACCGCCTCGCCCGGCGGCTGGCCGACTTCCAGGCGGCGGCGCCCCAGGCCCCCGCGGATTCCGACTTCGGCAGCGCCGCGCTCGTGCGCGCCACCACCACCGGCGTCCTGGACGGCATCGCGTCGCAGGCGCAGGCGCCCCGTGCCGAGGGGCTGCGCGACTGGTGCGAATCCCGGGCGACGGACCTGGCATCGTGCTTCGAGTCGCGCAAGGCCCGGGGCCGGGTTCGCGAGGGCCATGGCGACCTTCACCTGTCGAACCTGGTGGCGCTCGAAGACGAGGTCACGGCCTTCGATTGCATCGAGTTCGATCCCGGACTGCGCTGGATCGACGTGGTGTGCGACATCGCCTTCATCACGATGGACCTCCGGGCACATGGCCGGCGCGACCTGGCGTTCCGCTTCCTCGATCGCTGGCTCGAGGCCGGCGGCGACCATGGCGGCCTTGCGGTGTTGCGCTACTACGAGGTGTACCGCGCGCTGGTGCGGGCGCTCGTGGCGGGGATTCGCCGGGCGCAGGACGATGCGCCGAGCCGGGCGACGGGCGCCTCCGGCCCCGGCCACGAGCCCGACTATCTCGGCGCGGCGCAGGACCTCGCCAGGGAATGCGGGTCGCGCCTGCTCATCACCCATGGCCTCTCGGGATCGGGCAAGAGTTTCGTATCGGCGCAGCTGCTCGAGCAGGCCGGCGCGATCCGCCTGCGCTCGGACGTCGAACGCAAGCGTCTCTTCGGGCTCGCAGCGCTCGAGCGCTCGGAACCGCATGCCCGGGACACCGTGTACGGACCGGATGCCACCCGGCGTACCTATGCCCAGCTGCGCGACGCCGCACGGATCGCACTGCAGGCCGGCTATCCGGTGATCGTCGATGCCGCCTTCCTGCGCGCCGCGGAGCGCGACGACTTCCGGGCCCTGGCGCGCGAACTCCGGGTGCCGTTCGGCATCCTGGACTGCCGGGCCGAACCGGCGTTGCTGCGCGAACGCGTGCGCGCGCGCAGCGCCCGCGGCGACGATGCATCGGAAGCCGATATCGCGGTACTCGAGCGCCAGCTCGAGACGCACGAGGGCTTGCGCCCGGACGAGCTCGCGTGCGCGATCGGGGTCGAGGGCGCGCTTCCGCCGGACGCGGCGGCGCTCGCACGCCGCTGGCTGGACTCCGACACCGTTCCCGCGGGCCACCAGGCCGGCGACGGCCCGTTCAGCCCAGCCGCTCCACGCCGACCTTGAGCGGGCCGTGCGAACCGGGGACCGCGGCCCGCTGCACATGGCCGCCGTCGAGCTCGCCGATCCCGTTGACCCCGCAATGCAGCGCGGTATCGACGGTCTCGCGGCGCAGGAACTGGATGACGCTGTCGACACCGCTCGCCCCGCCGAGCGCCAGGCCGTACATGACCGGCCGCCCGATGGCGACCGCCCGGGCGCCCAGCGCCAGCGCCTTGACGACAGCCACGACGGATACCGCTGTCCAGGATGATCGGCACGTCCCCCTTGACCACATCGGCGACGGGCCGCAACGCGGTGATCGCGGCGGGCGTGCCATCGAGCGCGCGGCCGCCGTGGTTGGACACCTGGATGGCGGCGGCGCCCGCCGAGATCGCCGCCCGGGCGTCGTCGGGCCGGGTGATGCCCTTGACGATCACCGGCAGGCCGGTGACGTTCCGGATCATCTCCACGTCCTTCCAGCCGAGGTCCGTCTTGAAGGGAGGCTGGTTGGCGTCGGGAAAGTTGCCGTAGGGCAGCCAGGGACGCGGCCGCCCGAGCCGCTGGTACTCGTCCGATGATCCCTGGCCGATGGCGTCGACGGTCAGCACGATGGCCTTGAAGCCCGCCGCCTTGGCGCGCTCGAGCACCCCGCGATTGACGCCGTCGTCGATCGTCAGGTAGATCTGGAACCACTTCGGCCCGGTGCTGGCGTTGGCGATGTCCTCCATGCTGGCGGTGGAAGCACTCGACACCGTCAGCAGGCCACCCGACATCGCGATACCCCGGGCAGTGGCAACCTCGGCCAGCGGATGGTGCAGGCCATGGCTGCCGAAGGGCGTGATGATGAGCGGATGGGGCAGCTCGAGCCCCAGCAGGTCGACCGACAGGTCGATCTGCTCGCGCACGACGCCGCGCATCCGGTGCGGCGTGAAGACATAGTCGCCCCAGGCGCGCTGGTTCTCCGCCAGCGTCCACATCTTGCCGGAACCGTTGGCGACGAAGACGTAGGTGCCGTGCCCATAGACCTGCTTCGCCTGCTCTTCCAGGAGGTCGATGTTGTACACATCGAGCTTCCGGTCGATTCCCTTGCGCACGATATTCAGCGGCTCGGTGTTGGCTTCCTCGGCCAGCTGGGCGGAAGCCGCGCGGGGAGCGAGCGCGGTGGCGGCGAGGCCGGCCCCCGCGAGCCTGAGCGCGTTGCGGCGCGAGACAATGGCGACGTCGTCTTCTGGCATGAGAGAGCTCCTTGGTTCGATTCGGCCGTTCCCGGGCGCGGATGGCGGCCTTCGAGCGTACCGGCCTTCATTTGGCGGGTTCCCCGATCCCCCTGATGGTGGCGCCGTCTTCTGCGCCGGCAGCGCGCCCCGGGCAGGAGCTCAGCGAGCCGTTGCCGGCTCCGGCCAGGGATGCTGGGCGGGACGCAGCTGCTCGACCAGGCGCGCGAGCCGCAGCACGCCGAGATCGTCGAAGCGCGCCCCGATGAGCTGCACCCCGACCGGCAGGCCGTCGTCGGTGTGTGTCCAGTTGATCGATGCGGCGGGCTGTTCGCTCATGTTGCAGGCCACCGTGAACGCGATGTGCGCCAGCGCGTTCTCGGGATCGTTGCTCGGCGCGGGCAGGTCGGCCGCCCAGGGCAGGACCGGCGAGGTGGGCGAGACCACGAAATCGTAGGCCGCGGTCGCGCGCACCGCCGCCTCGCGCATCGCGACGATGCCGTTGTATGCGGCCATGACGTCGGAGCCGCTGAAGTGGCGCGCGCGATGGCTGCACCAGTGCACGATGAACGGCAGGATCCTCGCGCGCGTGGCTTCGGGCATCGCATCGATGTCGAGGAAGGAGCGCGCCTCGAAGAAGCGCAGCACCGAGTCGAACATCGCCGGCGTCAGGAAGCTGCGCATCGGCTCGACCTCGGCGCCGTCGTCCCGGAGCGCCTGCGCGGCCGCCTCGCAGGACGCCCGCACCACCGGATCCACCGGCAGGCCGATTCCCATGTCCAGCAGCAGCCCGATGCGCAGGCCCCGGGCGGACTGGCCCTCGAGCGCCGCGGCATAGTCGGTCGGCTGGTACGGCAGGCTCATGAAGTCGCGCGCATCGGGCCGGCTGAGCAGGTCCATCAGCAGCGCCGCATCGCGCACGCTGCGCACCAGCGGTCCGGCCGCCCGCCCCATGTAGGGCGGGTCGATCGGTACCCGGCCGAGGCTCGGCTTGAGCCCGAACAGCCCGCAGTTCGCCGCCGGCAGGCGCACGGAGCCACCGATGTCGGTACCCACGTGCAGCGGCCCGTAGGCGGCCGCGGCGGCGGCGGCCGCGCCCGACGAGGAGCCGGCGGGATTGCGGTCCAGGCGCCACGGATTGCGGGTGGTGCCATGGATCGACGAGACGCCCGAGGAGAGCATCCCGAAGTCCGGCATCGTCGTCTTGCCGAGCAGCACGCAGCCGCCCTCGCGCACGCGGGCCGCGACCGGGGAGTCCGCCGCCTTGGGGTCGAGCGGGCTCGCCGCGGTGCCCAGCGGCGCCGGATGCCCCTTCGTATAGAGGTTCTCCTTGAGCGTGACCGGCACGCCATCGAGCGGCGAGAGCGAGCGACCCGCCCGCCAGCGCGCCTCGGATTCGGCGGCGGCCGCGCGCGCCTCGTCGGCGAACACGAGGTACATCGCGTTGAGCTTCGGTTCCCAGGCCTGGACCCGCTCCAGTACCGCTTCGGTCACCTCGACCGGCGAGAGCGTGCGTTCGGCGAAGCCGGCCGCCATCTCGGCGGCGCTCAGGTGGTACAGGGCCTGGTCTGCCATCGGATCTCCTCTTGTGCGGGCACGCTGGCGCACCCGGCATGTCGAATCATCCGAAGGCTAGCACCAAGTGCGCGGCGAGGCGGCCCGGGCACGGGCGCCCGCCCCGGGGGTGGCGCCCCGGGCGGGACGGCGTGCCCCGGGCCGTTGCTGGAGCCGGAACCGTTCAGCGCGGCAGGGAGCTCGCGCCCATGAGGAAGGCATCGACCTCGCGCGCGCACTGCCGGCCTTCGCGGATCGCCCATACGACGAGGGACTGGCCCCGGCGCATGTCCCCGGCGGCGAACACGCCATCGACGCTGGTGCGGTAGCAGCCTTCGCCGTCGGTCGTGGCCCGCGCATTGCCGCGGCCATCGAGCGCGGCGCCGAAGCCCTCGACCACCTTGGCGACCGGCGACACGAAGCCCATGGCGAACAGGACCAGGTCGGCGGGAATCTCGAATTCGCTGCCTGGCACTTCGGTCATGCGCATCTGGCCGCTGGCCTCGTCGCGAGTCCATTCGACGCGCGCCGCGTTGATCGCGCAGACGCGACCCTTGCCGTCGTCCTTGAACGACTTCGTGGTGACCGCCCAGTCGCGCTCGCAGCCTTCCTCGTGCGAGGACGACGTGCGCAACTTGATCGGCCAGTAGGGCCAGGTGAGGGCCTTGTTCTCGCGCAGGGGCGGCTGCGGCATCAGTTCGAACTGGGTGACCGATGTCGCGCCCTGGCGATTGCTGGTGCCGACGCAATCGGAGCCGGTATCGCCGCCCCCGATCACGACCACCCGCTTGCCGGTGGCCAGGATCTGCCCGGGCACGTCGTCGCCGGCGACCCGCCGGTTCTGCTGCGGCAGGAAATCCATCGCGAAGTGCACCCCGTCGAGCCCACGCCCCGGGACCGGGAGGTCGCGCGGCTGCTCGGCCCCGCCGGCGAGCACGACGGCATCGAAGTCCTGCCGGAGCCGATCGGGCGAGACCCGCTCGCGCGACCAGTTCGTCACCGGGCCGATGTCGTCGTCGGCCGCCACCAGCACACTGGGCCGGAACGCCACGCCTTCGGCCTGCATCTGTTCGATGCGGCGGTCGATATGCGACTTCTCCAGCTTGAAGTCAGGGATACCGTAGCGCAGCAGGCCGCCGATGCGATCGTTCTTCTCGAAGACGGTGACGTCGTGCCCTGCGCGCGCGAGCTGCTGGGCGCAGGCGAGCCCCGCCGGGCCGGAGCCCACCACCGCGACCTTGCGACCGGTGCGCCGGGCGGGCGGCTGGGGCAGGACCCAGCCGTTCTCCCAGGCCTTGTCGATGATGGCGTGCTCGATCGACTTGATGCCGACCGGGTCGTCGTTGATGTTCAGCGTGCAGGCGGCCTCGCACGGCGCCGGGCAGATCCGGCCGGTGAACTCCGGGAAGTTGTTGGTCGAGTGCAGGACTTCGATCGCACGCTGCCAGTCACCCCGGTAGACCAGGTCGTTCCAGTCCGGAATGATGTTGTTGACCGGGCAGCCGGTCTGGCAGAAGGGCGTGCCGCAATCCATGCAGCGCGCCCCCTGCTGGGCGGCATCGGCATCGGGCAGGCGCAGCACGAACTCGCGGTAGTGCCTGACGCGTTCCTGCGCGGATTCGCTGGCCTCGGCGAGTCGTTCGTACTCGATGAATCCGGTGATTTTTCCCATGGCTTTCACTTAATCCGTGTCGGTTCAGACCTGTGCGCCTTCCTGCTGCATGCGCTGCCTCGCCGCATGCAGTTCGCCCAGCGCGCGCCGGTACTCATGGGGGAAGACCTTGACGAAGCGCGCGCGCGATCCCTCCCAGTCGCCGAGGATCTCGCGCGCCCGGTCGCTGCCGGTGAACTTGAAGTGGTTCTCGATCAGGTTCTTGAGGATGATCTCGTCGCACTCGCCGTGGTGCCAGCTCGCCGGATCGGTCTTGACCAGCTGCTCGGCCGTCGAGAGCACCGGCTCCAGGGCGACGGAAGCCATGTTGCAGTTCTCGCGCAGCCGCCCGTCGGGATCGTGGACGTAGGCGCCGCCGCCCGACATGCCCGCCGCGAAGTTGCGCCCGGTCGCACCCAGCACGACCACGGTGCCGCCGGTCATGTACTCGCAGCAGTGATCGCCCGTGCCTTCGACGACGGCGGTGGCGCCGGAATTGCGTACGCAGAAGCGTTCCCCGGCCACGCCCGAGAAGTAGGCCTCGCCCTCGATCGCGCCGTACATCACGGTATTGCCGACGATGATGTTGTCGGCGGCGCTGCCGAGGAAGTCGTTGGTCGGCCGCACCACCAGGCGGCCGCCCGAGAGGCCCTTGCCGACGTAGTCGTTGGCCTCGCCGACGAGGTCGAGCGACATGCCGCGCGTCGCGAAGGCGCCGAAGCTCTGGCCGGCCGTTCCGTTGAACTGGATGTGGATGGTGTCGGCCGGCAGGCCCGCATGGCCATGGCGTCGCGCCACCTCGCCCGCCAGCATGGTGCCGACGGTGCGGTTGACGTTGGCGATCGGCGAGATGAAGGAGACCTTCTCGCCGCGCTCGAGCGCGGGCCTGGCCTGTTCCACCAGGCGGACGTCGAGCGCACGGTCCAGGCCATGGTCCTGGTCCTCGGTCTG
>DAIMFM010000003.1:26263-31183 GCA_036724585.1 Burkholderiaceae bacterium
CTTCCTCGACCACCGGGACATGGAGCACGCGCGAGAAGTCGAGCCCCTTCGCCTTCCAGTGCTCGATGCCACGACGCATGTCGAGCAGGTCGGCGCGCCCGATCATCTCGTCGAAGCGGCGCATGCCCAGCTGCGCCATCAGTTCGCGGATCTCCTCGGCGACGAAGAAGAAGTAGTTGACGACATGCTCCGGCCGGCCCTGGAACTTGCGGCGCAGCACCGGGTCCTGCGTGGCCACCCCGACCGGGCAGGTGTTCAGGTGGCACTTGCGCATCATGATGCAGCCTTCGACCACCAGCGGCGCGGTCGCGAAACCGAACTCGTCGGCGCCCAGCAGGGCACCGATGACGACGTCCCGACCGGTCTTCATCTGGCCGTCGACCTGCACCACGATCCGGCTGCGCAGGCCGTTGAGCACCAGGGTCTGCTGGGTCTCGGACAGGCCCAGCTCCCATGGCGTGCCCGCATGCTTGATCGACGACAGCGGCGAGGCGCCGGTGCCGCCGTCATGCCCGGCGATGACGACATGGTCGGACTTCGCCTTGGCCACGCCGGCGGCCACGGTCCCGACCCCGACCTCGGAGACCAGCTTGACGGAAACGGACGCGCGCGGATTGGCGTTCTTGAGGTCGTGGATCAGCTGCGCGAGGTCCTCGATGGAATAGATGTCGTGGTGCGGGGGCGGCGAGATCAGGCCGACGCCGGGCACGGAGTAGCGCAGCATCCCGATGTACTCGGACACCTTGTGTCCGGGCAGCTGGCCGCCTTCGCCCGGCTTGGCGCCCTGCGCCATCTTGATCTGGACCTGGTCGGCCGAGCACAGGTACTGCGCCGTCACGCCGAAGCGGCCGGAAGCGACCTGCTTGATGCGCGAGCGCAGGGAATCACCGGCGCGCAGCGGCACGTCGGCGACGACCCGGTCCTCGCCGCTCACGCCGGCGAGCGTGTCGCCGTCGCGCACCACGGAGCGGCCCTCGCGCAGCTCGTCGACGTAGCGGCGCGGATCCTCGCCGCCCTCGCCCGTGTTGGACTTGCCGCCGATCCGGTTCATGGCGATCGCCAGCGTCGTGTGCGCCTCCGTGGAGATCGAGCCCATCGACATCGCACCGGTCGCGAAGCGCTTGACGATCTCGGCCGCCGGCTCGTCCTCGTCGAGCGGGACCGGGGTGCAGGCGTCCAGGCGGAACTCGAACAGGCCGCGCAGCGTCATGTGGCGCGCCGACTGGTCGTTGATCAGCTGCGCGTATTCCTTGTAGGTCGAGTAGCTGTTCTGGCGCGTCGAGTGCTGGAGCTTGGCGATGGAGTCGGGCGTCCACATATGGTGTTCGCCGCGGACCCGGTAGGCGTACTCGCCACCGGCATCGAGCATGTTGGCGAGCACGGGATCGTCGCCGTAGGCGGAGCGATGGCGGCGGATCGCCTCCTCCGCGACCTCGAAGACGGAAATGCCCTCGATGTTCGAGGCGGTGCCCGTGAAGTACTTGTCGACGAGCGCGCTGGACAGGCCGACCGCCTCGAAGATCTGGGCGCCGCAGTAGCTCATGTAGGTGGAGATGCCCATCTTGGACATGACCTTCATGAGGCCCTTGCCGATCGCCTTGATGTAGTTGCGGATCGCCTTCTCGGGGCCGAGGTCGGTCGGCATGTCCCGGCACTGGTCGGCGATGGTCTCGAGCGCGAGGTAGGGGTGGATGGCCTCGGCGCCGTAGCCGGCCAGCACCGCGAAGTGATGGACCTCGCGCGCCGAGCCGGTCTCGACCACCAGGCCGGTGGCCGTGCGCAGGCCCTTGTCGACCAGGTGCTGGTGGATGGCGCTCATCGCGAGCAGGGACGGGATCGCCACCCGCTGCGCGTCCATCGCCCGGTCGGTCACGATCAGGATGTTGAAGCCCGAGCGCACCGCATCCTCGGCCTCGGAGGCAAGCGACGCCAGCCGCGCCTCGATGCCCTCGCAGCCCCACTCGAGCGGATAGGACACGTCGAGCTCGTAGGACTTGAACTTGTTGTCGGTATAGCGCTCGATGTTGCGGATCTTGGCCATGTCCTCGAAGTCGAGGATGGGCTGCTGCAGCTCGAGGCGGATCGGCGGGTTGACGTTGTTGAGGTCGAGCAGGTTCGGCTTGGGCCCCACGAAGGACACCAGCGACATCACCAGTTCCTCGCGGATCGGGTCGATCGGCGGGTTGGTGACCTGCGCGAAGTTCTGCTTGAAATAGTCGTAGAGCAGCTTCGGCTTGTCCGACATCGCCGCGATCGGCTTGCTGCGCTCCGACAGGACCGCCAGGGGCGAGTCGTTGCCCATCGAGCCGATCGCCTCCTGGCCCTGCTCGGCCATGGGCATGATCAGGAACTTGATGTCTTCCTGGGTGAAGCCGGCGGCCTGCTGGCGGTCGAGCAGCGACGCTTCCGGGGCCGGCGGCCGGGCGGTCGCGGCGGCATCGCGCGGGTCGATCTCGATCTGGTCGATGCGGATCCGGACCGATTCGATCCACTCGCGGAACGGCTTGCTGTTGGCGAGCTGGTCCTTGAGCTCCTGGTCGTCGATGATGCGGCCCTGCTCGAGGTCGATGAGGAACATCTTGCCCGGTTGCAGGCGCCATTTCCTGGTGATCCGGCTCTCGGGGATCGGCAGCACGCCGGCCTCGGAGGCCATGATCACGGTGTCGTCCTCGGTCACGCAGTAGCGCGCCGGCCGCAGGCCGTTGCGATCGAGCGTGGCGCCGATCTGGCGGCCGTCCGTGAAGGCGATCGCGGCCGGCCCGTCCCAGGGCTCCATCATGGCCGCATGGAACTCGTAGAAGGCGCGGCGCTTCGGATCCATCTGGGTGTGCTGCTCCCAGGCCTCGGGGATCATCATCATGACCGCCTGGGCGAGCGGATAGCCCGCCATCACCAGCAGCTCGAGGCAGTTGTCGAAGGTGGCCGTGTCGGACTGCCCGCGATAGACGATGGGGTAGAGCTTGCGCAGGTCCTCGCCCAGCACCGGCGAGGACATCACCCCCTCGCGGGCCCGCAGCCAGTTGAAGTTGCCCCGGACCGTGTTGATCTCGCCGTTGTGGGCGATCATCCGGTAGGGGTGGGCGAGCGGCCACTCCGGAAAGGTGTTGGTCGAGAAGCGCTGGTGGACCAGCGCCAGCGCCGAGACGAAGCGCGGGTCCTGCAGGTCCTTGTAGTAGACCCCGACCTGGCCGCAGAGCAGCAGCCCCTTGTAGATGATGGTGCGCGCCGACATCGAGACCACGTAGTACTCGGCCCCGTGCTTGAGCTTGAGCGCCTGGATGTTGTGGCTGGCGCGCTTGCGGATGACGTAGAGCTTGCGCTCGAGGGCGTCGGTGACCATGACGTCGGGGCCCCGGCCGATGAAGACCTGCCGGATCGTGGGTTGCTTGGCGCGCACCCGCGGCGACATCGGCATCCCGGTGTCCACCGGGACGTCGCGCCAGCCCAGCACGATCTGGCCCTCGGCGCGGACGGCCCGCTCGAGCTGCTGCTCGCAGGCCAGCCGCGAGGCGCTCTCCTTGGGCAGGAAGATCATGCCGACACCGTACTCGCCCGCCGGCGGCAGCTTGACGCCCTGGCGAGCCATGTCCTCGCGGAAATACTGGTCGGGGATCTGCGCGAGCAGGCCGGCGCCGTCGCCCATGAGCGGGTCGGCGCCCACCGCACCGCGGTGGTCGAGGTTGCACAGGATCTGCAGGCCCTGCTCGATGATCTTGTGGCTCTTGCGCCCCTTGATGTGGGCGACGAAGCCGACGCCGCAGGAGTCGTGCTCGTGGGCGGGATCGTAGAGTCCGCGGGCTGCGGGGTCGCGGGGTCGGCGGGCCGGTTGGCTCGATGCGTGATCCATATGTCGCTCCGGGCGGCTGGCGGGACCGGGATGGTCGCTCAGCGATGTGCGACCGCTGATCCTGGCCGCAGAGTGCAGGGGCAGCGCCAGAAACCGGGGGGACCGCCCACAAGGGGTCCTGCGATGCGTTCTGGCTGAACGATGCCGCAATGCAGCAAAAATCGGGGGTAACGATTGACTATAACGCAGGTGCGGCGCAGCGCAAAGAGGAAATTCAGGCCTCGATATCGAAGCTGAACAGCCGCCGGTGCTCCTTGATCGCGTAGCGGTCGGTCATGCCCGCGACGTAGTCGGCGATGGCCCGCGGCGCGTCGTCGCGGGCCCGGTCGCGATGCTCGGGCGGCAGGAGGCGCGGATCGTCGAGATAGGCGTCGAAGAGCTCGCGGATCACCCGCCGCGCCTTGCCGGTCATGCGCAGGACCCGGTAGTGGCGATAGAGGTTGTGGTGCAGGAAGCGCTTGAGCTCGTCCGCCCGCTGCCGCATCCCGGGCGAGAAGCCCACCAGCGGCGGGCAGGCGCGCACCGCATCGGGTCCGTCCGGCGCATGGCGGGCGATCCGGGCCCGCGTCTCCTCGAGGAGGTCGGTCACCAGCTCGTTGATGATCCGGCGGATGGTTTCGTGGATGAAGCGGCGCCCGCCCAGCCCCGGGTGGGCCGCCCGCACCCGGTCGGCCTGGCGGGCGAACAGGTCGACCGTCTCGAGCTGCTCGAGGACGAGCAGGCCCGAGCGCAGGCCGTCGTCGATGTCGTGGTTGTTGTAGGCGATCTCGTCGGCCAGGTTCGCGAGCTGGGCCTCGACGAGGGGCTGGCCGCCCTTCAGGAAGCGCCGGCCGACCTCGCCCAGGCCGGCCGCACGCTGGCGCGAACAATGCTTGAGGATGCCCTCGCGCGTCTCGAAGCAGAGGTTGAGGCCATCGAAGTCGGCGTACTGCTGTTCGAGCTCGTCCACCACCCGCAGCGACTGCAGGTTGTGCTCGAAGCCGCCCCACTCCTTCATGCAGGCGTTGAGCTCGTCCTGGCCGGCATGGCCGAAGGGCGTATGGCCGAGGTCGTGCGCCAGCGCGATGGCCTCC
>DAIMFM010000004.1:0-15712 GCA_036724585.1 Burkholderiaceae bacterium
CAGCGTGCGCGGGTCGCTCTCCACGATATCGGTGAGGATCGCCTTGGCGCGCTCGATGTCGTCCTGGTAGCCGATGCGGTAGACGAGCTCGAGCTTGCGCGTCGGGTACGCGTTGAAGTTGACGATGTGGCTGCCCATCACCTGCGAGTTCGGCACCACGATCCCCTTGTTGTCGGGGGTGCGCAGCCGGGTCGCGAGAATGCCGATCTCGTCGACGGTGCCCATCACGCCGCCGGCCTCGACGAAGTCGCCGACCCGCATCGGCCGGAACAGGATCAGCAGGACCCCGCTCGCGAAGTTCGACAGCGAGCCCTGCAGCGCCAGGCCGATCGCCAGCCCCGCGGCGCCCAGCATCGCGATGAACGAGGTGGTCTCGATGCCGACCTGCGAAATGGCCGCGATGACGACCGCGACCAGCAGCGCGTAGTAGGCGATCTTCGAGACGAAGACGACCAGCGTCGGTTCGACACCGTTTCGCTCCATCGTCCGGCGAATCGCGTTGCGCACGAGCCCTGCGCCCCACAGGCCCACAATCAGGACGAGCAGGGCGACCAGGATGCGCACACCGTAGACGGTCACATAGCCGATCGCGAGTTCGATGCGTTCTTCTCCGAACCAGTCCTTCATCAGGATTCCTCACGAGAAAGTGAAAGGGCGGCCGGCCGCTGTCGCGACCGGCCGCCCCGTCGACCGACGCCGGATGGCGCCGGCGGCGATCAGTAAACCTCGAACAGCCCCGCGGCGCCCATGCCGCCGCCGATGCACATCGAGACGACGACGTTCTTGGCGTTGCGTCGCTTGCCTTCCATCAGGACGTGGCCGGTCAGGCGCGCGCCGGTCATGCCGAACGGGTGGCCGATCGCGATCGAGCCGCCGTTGACGTTGTAGATGTCGGGATTGATCCCGAGGGTGTCGCGGCAGTAGAGGCACTGGCTCGCGAACGCCTCGTTGAGCTCCCACAGGTCGATGTCGTCAATCTTCAGGCCCTGGCGCTCGAGCAGCCGGGGAATCGCGAAGACCGGGCCGATCCCCATCTCGTCGGGCTCGCAGCCGGCGACCGCCCAGCCCTTGAACGCGCCCAGCGGCTGCAGGCCGCGACGCTCGGCTTCCTTCGCTTCCATGACCACGACCGCGGCGGCGCCGTCCGAGAGCTGGCTGGCGTTGCCGGCGGTGACGAACTTGTCCGGGCCCTTGACCGGCTGCAGCTTGGCGAGCCCTTCGAGGGTGGTGTCGGGACGGTTGCACTCGTCGCGATCGACGACGACGTCGACGACCGACTCGGCGCCCGTGGCCTTGTCGACCTTCTTCATCTGCGTCTTGACGGGGATGATCTCGTCCTTGAACTTGCCGGCTTCCTGCGCGGCGGCCATGAGCTTCTGGCTGCGCAGCGAATACTCGTCCTGGTACTCGCGGCTGATGTTGTAGCGCGCGGCGACCACGTCGGCGGTGTCGATCATCGGCATCCAGAAGTCGGGATACATGTCGGTGAGCCGGTCGTCGCGACCGCCGCCACCACCGCCCTGGAAGCTGATTGAGTCGACGCCGCAGCCCACGGCGACATCCACGCCCTCGTTCATCACCATGTGGGCGGCATGCACGATGGCATTGAGGCCCGACGAGCAGGCGCGATGCAGGGTGACGCCCGCGGTGGTGACCGGCAGGCCGGCCAGCAGCGCGGCGGCGCGGGCGACGTTGCCCGAGGCGGCCACGCAGCCGGCGATGACGTCCTCGACCTCCTGCGGCTCGACCTTCGCGCGGGCGACCGCCTGCTCGATGGCGTGCCCCAGCATGGTCATGTTGGGGGTCATGTTGAAGCCGCCGCGACCGGCCTTGGCGAGGCCTGTGCGGGCATATGAAACGATGACGGCTTGGCGCATTTGTCTGTCTCCAATCGATGATGTGCGGTGGCCGGCGCCGTTCGAGCACAGGCCGCGGATACCCCGCACTTTAGCCTAGTCTGGCCGCCGCCAGCGGGCCGGCGGCGGGCCGACGCATGATATTTCGTTCCGCCGGGCGGCGTGGCGGGCGGCCGCGGCGGGCGGCTCAGGCCGCGCCGCGCAGGTCGATGGCCGCCGGCCGGAAGTACGCCAGCAGCCGGGCGGGATTCTCGGTCATCGGGAAGTGGCCGAGGCCGCACATCTCGGTGAAGCGCGCCCCGGGGATGGCGTCGGCCACCCGCTTCGAATCCGCGGGACTGGCCGAGTAGTCGTAGTCGCCGGTCATCAGCCACAGCGGCGTGCGGCCGGTGTCGATCGCGCCGACGTGTGCTGCGGCGTCGAATTCGTCGCTGTAGAAGCCGAGGTCGCCCTCGTAGACGCCGGGCCCGGCCTGGGCGTAGATCCAGGTGGCGAAGCGACGCTCCGCGGCCGGGCTGTGCGG
Source organism: Burkholderiaceae bacterium (assembly GCA_036724585.1). Taxonomy (GTDB): domain Bacteria; phylum Pseudomonadota; class Gammaproteobacteria; order Burkholderiales; family Burkholderiaceae_E; genus JAMLIN01. The sequence goes on from DAIMFM010000004.1 coordinate 2,380, forward strand.
GCTCAGGAGCGCCTGGACCCAGGCGGCGCCGAAGCGCCCGCCGTGGACGGCCGGGTGGTCGAGCATGGGGGTGCGCCGCCCCGGCGAGCGGAAGGGCGTCTCGAGCAGGATGCCGCCCAGCGCCAGCTCCGGGTGCCGCGCGAGGAAGGCGAGCCCGATCGCCGCGCCCATGGAGCAGCCGGCCACCGCCACCCGGTCGTGGCCCGCGGCCCGCATCCAGGCCCGGATGCAGGCGAGATAGCGCGCGGTGTCCAGCTGCCAGGGCTCGCCGCGCCAGCCGGCGGGCGGGCGCGAGCGCCCGTGGCAGGGCATGTCGAAGGCTGCCAGGCGCCAGTGCCGGCCGAGTTCGGCGTCGGTCATCAGCGCGTGCCACTGGCGCGAGTCGGCGCCCGCGGTATGCAGCAGCAGCATGACCGGCTGGGACGGATCTCCCGCGGTCTCCTCGAAGACCCAGCAATGGGCGTCCTCGGGCCAGTCGATGCGCAGGTAACGTGATTCGAGCCGCTCGAGCGCTACCGGCGCCGCCCCGGCCGCATCCGGCTCGCTGGCCGCCGTGCGCATCGCCTCGACGAGAAGCTCGAGGAAGGGGATCGACTGGGCGATGGCCAGCGGCGAGCCCCGCAGTTCGAAGCCGCAACCGGCGCGCAGGGCCGCGCCCACCGACTGGCGGCCCGGCGGCGGCAGCGCGACCAGCATCTCGCGCCATGTCGCAAGAGGAGCGTGTGCGCTCACTGTCGAACCGTCGCCCGTTCCCTCGAGCACCGGCAGGCCGTCCTCGTCGGCCACCAGCACCAGGCGGTGCGGCAGCCGGCTCGCCAGGTGGGCGACGGCGGGATCGGCAAGGGCGCTGGCGACAAGGCCGCGCAACCACGCCCGGGCGCTCATCGCTCTACGGGTCCGGGCATTGACAACATCGGGCGTTCGCTCCACATTTCGAAACCTGTCTGGCAATCAGACAATCCGACAAGACACACGGATGATGATACGCATCCACCGCCTGGAGGCATGACATGAGTTCCGATCGCAAGTCCGTTTCGCGACGTCCCGTCGATTCCACCCGCCGCGGGCTGGTCGCCGCCGCAGGCGTCGCGACCGTGGCCGCCGGCTTCCCGGCCATCGTCCGGGCGCAGCCCAAGTCAGTCAACGTCGGGGTCATCCAGCCGCTGTCGGGCGCCAATGCCCAGTTCGGCATCAACTCGCGCAACGGCATCGAGCTGGTCGCCGACGAGATCAATGCGGCGGGCGGCATCGCCGGCCTGGGCGGCGCCAAGGTCAACCTGATCGTCGCCGACGGCACCTCCACTCCGACCACGGCGGCCAACGTTGCCCAGCGGATGATCTCGCAGAACCAGGTGGTCGCGATCCTCGGCGCCTTCGCCTCCTCGCTTTCGATCGCGATCTCGGAGGTCACCGAGCGCCGCGGCATCCCGCTGATGACGATGTCGTTCGCCGACCAGCTCACCGAGCGCGGCTTCAAGAATGTCTTCCGGGTGGTCTCGAAGGCCTCGACCATCGGCCGGGCGCAGTTCGACGATGCCCTGGCGATCGCGAAGGCTGCCGGCGAGACCGTGACGAAGGCCGCGATCATGTACGAGGACACCGCCTACGGCACCTCGCAGGCCAAGGGCCTGCGCGATGCGGCCAAGGAGGCCGGGGTCGAGCTGGTGATGGACGACGCCTATCCGCTGGGCATCACCGATGTCACCCCGCTGATCACCAAGCTGCGCAACTCGGGTGCCCAGATGGTGTTCCCGGTTTCCTACCTCAACGACAGCCTGCTGATCATCCGCACGATGCGCCAGCAGCAGATCGACATCCCGGCGATCGGCGGCGCGGCCGGCTACGTCATCCCCGACTTCGTCAAGGGCCTGGGGCAGGAGTTCTCCAACGACGTGCTGTCGGTGTCGCCGGCCAACTACGACCGGGTGCCGGAGCTGACCGACCGCTTCCGCGAGCGCTATGGCTACTTCATGGTGCACGAGGCGCTCGAGCATGCGGTCTGCATGGGCGTGCTCGCCGAGGCGATGGACATCGCGAAATCGGCCGACCCGGCCAAGGTGCGCGAGACGCTCTACAAGGAGCGCTTCGACAAGGGCTGGTCGACCGCCATGACGGGCGCCGTCAAGTTCGACGAGACCGGCCAGAACACCCTCGCCAAGCCGGTGATGGTGCAGTGGCAGGGTGGCGAGCTGCGCACCGTCTGGCCGCCGGAGCTCGCCATGGCGCCGGCGCGCTGGAAGGGCAAGCCGATCGAGACCTGAGGCCGGGGCGACGCTTCCATGGAGTTCATCCAGGCGCTGGTCAACGGACTGCTGATCGGCGGTGTCTACGCGGTGATCTCGATCGGCCTCACGCTGGTGTTCGGCGTGATGTCGATCATCAACTTCGCGCAGGCCGAGTTCCTCATGCTCGGCATGTTCATCGCGTACTTCTGCTGGCAGTACCTGGGCCTCGATCCCATGATCGGCGCCCTGGTCGCCTTCGTGGTGGTCTTCGCCCTCGGCATGCTGGTCGAGCGGGGCCTCATCGAGCGGGTGATCGGGGCGCCGGATGTCGCCCAGATCTTCCTCACGGTCGGCCTGCTGATCGTGATGGAGAACGCCGCGCTGCTCGCCTTCGGCTCCGACTACCGCTCGGTGCGGGTGCCCTACCAGACGTCCGCGGTGCAGGTCGCCGGCCTGATCATCGGCGTGCCCTACCTGCTCGCCTTCGTGGTGTCGCTGATCGCCGGCGTGCTGCTGTGGGCCTTCATGCGCTTCACCTGGCTCGGCCAGGCGATGCGGGCGACCTCGCAGGATGCCGCTGCCGCGCTCAGCCTGGGCATGGACGTGCGCCGCATCCGCCAGATCGCCTTCGGCCTGGGCGTGGCCATGACCGCCCTGGGCGGCGCGGTGATCCTGCCGTACTTCACTGCCTCGCCGACCGTGGGCGGGCAGTTCGTGGTGCTGATGTTCACCGCGGTGGTCCTCGGCGGCCTGGGCAACGTGCTGGGCGCGGTGATCGGCGGGCTCGCCGTCGGCGTCATCCAGACGCTGTCCACCCTCGTGCTGCCGATCCAGCTGCAGAACCTGGTGCTCTTCATCGTCTTCATCCTCGTGCCTGCGTCCCGAAGGACTCCTGAGACAGAAATGAGCCAAGAGCCCGTGGATCGAAGCGCATCGGAAGCCCGCGCCGCCCGCCGTCGCCGCATCGGCTGGGCAGTGGTGCTGGTCGCCGCGATCATCCTGCCCTGGCTGCTGCCCGCCCAGGGCTACAGCCTGCGCGTCGCCTGCCTGATCCTGCTGTTCGCGGCGCTCGCCCAGGCCTGGAACATCGCCGCCGGCCTGTCGGGCCTGGTCTCGCTGGGCCATGCCGGCTTCTTCGGCGCCGGGGCGTACATGTCGACCCTGCTGCTGATCAACTTCGGCATCTCGCCGTGGTTCGGCATGATCGCCGCCTTCGTCTTCGGCGGCCTGCTCGCCGCCCTGCTGTGCCTGCCCACGCTGCGCCTGCGCGGCCACTACTTCGCGCTCGCGACGCTCGCCTTCGGCGAGGTGATGCGCGTGATCGGCAACAGCTGGAGCGACGTCACGGGCGGGCCGGTCGGCATCTCCGTGCCCTTCTCGCAGCCGAGCCTGGCGGTGATGCAGTTCCAGTCGCTGCGCCCCTACTACTTCCTGCTGCTGGTCGCCCTCATCATCACCTGCCTCGTGTTCGAGCGCATCCGCAGCGGCGCGCTGGGCCTGCGCCTGCGCGCGCTCAAGAACCATCCGGATGCGGCGGCCTCGCTCGGCGTCGACACCACCCGGGCGAAGTTCACCGTCGCGGTGATCTCCGGCGCCATCACGGCGGTGGTCGGGGTGCTGTATGCGCAGTTCATGTTCTTCTTCGATCCCGATACCGTCTTCAGCCTTGCCGGCATCTCGGTGCGCGCGGCGCTGATCACGATCATCGGGGGCATGGGCGCGGTCTCCGGGCCGTTGATCGGCGCGGTCCTCATCATCCCGATCGAGGAGATCACCAACATGCTGTTCTCCTCGACCGCCGCGGGCCTGTCGCAGCTGGTGTTCGGCGCGGTGCTGATCGCGGTCGTGATCTGGCAGCCGCGCGGCCTGCTCGCGCTGTTCCGTCGGCTCGGGGGCCGGAAATGAGCGCGCTGCTCGAGGTGCGCGGCCTGCGCAAGCGCTTCGGCGGCCTGGTCGCCACCGACGACGTGTCCTTCGATGTCGCCCAGGGCGAGATCGTGGGCCTGATCGGGCCCAACGGCGCGGGCAAGACCACCATCTTCAACCAGCTCTGCGGCCTGATCCGCCCCGACGCGGGGACCATCACCTTCGACGGCCTCTCCCTCGCGGGCATGGCGGCGCATCGCATCTGCCGCGCCGGCGTAGTCAAGACCTTCCAGAACGTCGCCTCCTTCGGCGACATGACCGTGCTCGAGAACGCCACCGTGGGCGGGCTCGCCCGGGTCGGCCTGGAGGAAGCGCGAGAGCGCGCCCATGCCGCCATCGCCCGTGTCGGGCTCTCCGGGCGCGAGGACGTGATGGCCGCCGAACTGTCCCTGCCGGAGAAGGCACGCCTCGAGCTGGGGCGCGCGCTGGCCACCCGGCCGCGCATGATGCTGCTCGACGAGGCGATGGCCACCCTCACGCCGCAGGAGCAGCGCGAGATCGTCGAGCTGGTGCACGAACTGCGCGACGAGGGCATCACCTTCCTCGTCATCGAGCACCACATGAAGACCATCATGTCGATGTGCGAGCGGATCCTGGTGCTGAACTTCGGCCAGCTGATCGCCTCGGGCACGCCGGCCGAGGTCTCGCGCGACCCGAAGGTCGTCGCGGCCTACCTCGGCTCCTCGCTCCAGGAGGCGGGCAATGCTTGAGATCCGCGACCTGCATGCCGGCTACGGCCCGGTCGAGATCCTCCACGGCATCTCGATCACCGTGGAGAGCCACGAGATCGTCTCGCTTATCGGCCCCAACACCGCGGGCAAGAGCACCCTGCTGCGCGGCATCTCGCGGCTGGGTGAGGGCTGGTACCGCGGCGAGATCCTCTTCGAGGGCAAGTCGCTGCTCGCGGAACCCGCGCACCGCATCGCCGGGCTCGGCATCGCACACGTCCTCGAGGGACGCCACATCTTCCCGCGGCTGACCGTCGCCGAGAACCTGCGCATGGGCGCCTGGAGCCATCGCCGCGGCGAGGCCGCCCGCATCGACGAGAGCATCGAGCGGGTGGTGTCGCTGTTCCCGCGCGTGGGCGAGCGGATGACGCAGGCCGCCGGCACCCTGTCGGGCGGCGAGCAGCAGATGGTCGCGATCGGCCGGGCGCTCATGTTGCGGCCACGCCTGCTGCTGCTCGACGAGCCCAGCCACGGGCTGGCGCCCCGGGTCGTCGAGGAACTGCACCGGGCACTCGAGGCGATCAACCGCGAGGGGGTCGCGATCCTGCTGGTCGAGCAGAACGCCCAGCTCGCACTCAGCGTCTCCACGCGCGCCTACGTCCTGTCGGGAGGCGAGATCGCCAAGGAGGGCGCCTCCGACGCGCTGCTCCACGACGACGAGGTGCGCAGCGCGTACCTCGGTATCTGACGATGCACGGGGCAGGCGACAGGGCCGAGGCCGCGCCATCCCGCGGCGCCATGGCCGGGCCCTTCGACCTCGACATCTCGCGCGACGTCATCTCGCTGCGCCAGCGGGTGACCGACAAGCTGCGCGACGCGATCCTCGCCGGGCGCTTCGCGCCGGGACAGCGCATCGTCGAGCGCGACCTCTGGCAGTCGCTCGGCATCAGCCGCACCGTGGTGCGGGAAGCCCTGCAGCACCTGCAGGCGGAGGGCCTGATCAACATCATCCCGCACAGGGGGCCGGTGGTGACGACCCTGTCGGCCGACGAGGCGCATGAGCTCTACGTGGTGCGCGGCGCGCTGGAGGCGCTGGCGGGCGAGGGCTTCGCCCGCAATGCGAGCGATGCGCAGGTTGCCCGGCTGCGCGGGGCGCTCGAGTACCTGCGCGAGCCCGAGGCCTCGGCGAGCACCGAGAACCTGCTCGCCGCCAAGAACGCCTTCTACGCCATCCTGCTCGAGGGCTGCGGCAACCGGATCATCGGGCAGATGCTCACCCAGATCAACAACCGGGTCACCCTGCTGCGCCGGGTCTCGCTCGGTACCGAAGGGCGGCTGCCCCGCACGATCGCCGAACTGGAGGCGATCGTGCGCGCGATCGAGGCACGCGACGCGGAACGCGCACGCGAGCTGTGCGCCGCCCATGTCGAGAGCGCGGCCGAGGTGGTGAGCCGCTCGTTCCCCAACTGAGCGCGGCCGCAGCGCCGCGGGGCAGACCGGCGGCTCAGGGCCGGCCGAGCTCGCCCAGCGCGAGCGCGAACAGCAGCCCGAACGCGGTGGCGATGCCGGCGAGGTGGTGGCCTTCGCGATAGGCGCGAGGAAAGACCTCGGTGGCGAGGCTGGCGACCACCGCGCCGGCCGCGAAGCATTGCACGAGGGCAAGCGCCTCGGGCTCGGCGTCCGGCAGGAGGCGATTGCCCGCGCCGGCCGCGAGCGCGAGCAGCGCTGCCACGCCCGCCCATAGCGCCAGGATCGATCGGCCGCGCCATTGCCGCTTCGACATGGCGCGCGCGCCACCCGCTGCCTCTGGTAGGTTGGACAGGAAGATCGATCCCGCGAGCGCCGCGATCGCCGCCGGCTCGGTGTCGATCAGCGCGACGCCGAGCGCGAGGTTCTCGGGAACCCCGTCGAGCGTCATCGCGACCAGCAGCCCGAGCCCGGTTCCCGATCCCCAGCGCTCATCGACGAGCCAGTCGATCGCCGTGAACACGAGGGCGCCGAGCGCGACCCCGACGATCGCCAGGAACGTGGAGCTGCGCGCGGCCGCCGGCTGGATCAGCTCGGTCACCAGCGACAGCACCAGCGCGCCGCCGGCGAATGCGACGAGGAAGCCTTCGGTGCGCGGGCCGAGCCGCCCGTAGACGCCCCAGGCGGCCCCCAGGATCAACGCACCCGAGGCCACCCCCACGATGAGCAGGGTCGTGATCAAGCTGGGTCCTTGCGGGCCGGCGCGGCCCGTCGGATCGGGAGCGCGCCGGGCATGCATCTTGTCGACATCGGTGCAATGAGCCTCTCGCGTACACAGAGCCCCGGCGAGGAACTCGCCAACGCAGCCAGCCATGGCATCGGCCTGATGCTGGCGATCGCGGCGCTGCCGGTCCTCGTATGGCAGGCGGGCCACATGGGCGAACCGGTCGACGTCGTCGGCGCCAGCGTGTTCGCCGGCACGATGATTCTGCTCTATCTCGTCTCGACGGTGTACCACGCCCTGCCCGCGGGTCGCGCCAAGGCCTGGGCGAAACGCATCGACCATGCGGCGATCTACGTCTTCATTGCCGGCAGCTACACCCCGTTCACCCTGGGGGTGCTGCAGGGCGCATGGGGCTGGACGCTGTTCGGCATGGTGTGGACGATGGCCGCCGTGGGAGTCGTGGCCAAGCTCACCCACCGCCTGCGGCATCGATGGCTGTCGACCGGCCTCTATGTCGCCATGGGCTGGACCGTGATCATTGCCATTGCCCCGCTGCTCGAGCGCGTGCCCTGGCCCGGCCTGGCACTGCTGGCGGCGGGCGGTGCCTGCTACACGCTCGGGGCCCTGGTCTTCCTCTGCGACCATCGGGTCCGGTATGCGCACTTCGCCTGGCATCTCCTCGTACTGGGCGGCACCGCCTGCCACTTCTTCGCGGCGCTCGGCTACGCCGCGGCCTGAATCCCGGCCGGGGACTCAGATGCCGGAGATCAGGAAATCCAGTGCACCCACCAACTCGGAACGATACGCTGCGACGCTGCCCATCGGTTTGCCGAGGCGATTGCGACTGACTCCCGCAATCTGGGGCGTCAGTACGACCCATGATTTGCCGTTGAACTCGACGATCGGCGTGAGGCGATCGAAGACCAGCTTCGTAGCCTGCTCAGCCGGAATCAACGGAATCACGACGGTGGTATGCAGGTCGCCCAGTAGATCTGACTGAATATCGAGGAGACAGGGATAGGTGCTGCGCGAGACTGCGTCCGGATTGTCGTAGACGTCGAACTGGCCCATCAGAACGTTCCAAGCTTGTCTGCTAGGTTGCCGTGGGTCGCTACCAGTTCGTTGTATGCCTCGATTGCCCTCCGATTCCGCTTTTTCCAGAGTTCGCGCTGGTGAGCGCCAACCTGGATGGCCAGCGCGGATTCCAGCGTTGCGGAGAGATTGATCTTCAAATCCCTAGCCTTGGTCAACAGGTCGCTGTTGATGCTGACGTTGGTTGCTTTCCGGGGGGCGTCAGGATCGAAGATCGAATTCATGGAATCGTTCCCTCATGCAGGATGCGCATAGTTTATGCGCATCCTGCATGAGAGACAATTCTGGCTAGAGCGTCGCCATCGCCAATGCGTCCCGCGCCGCCGCCAGGCCGGATTCCCGTTCTGCCTCGCCGAGCGCCAGGCCCTCGGCGGCGACCACCTCGATGTCGGTGATGCCGAGGAAGCCGAGCAGGAACTTCAGGTAGTCGACATGGGCCGAACCGCTCGGCTTGCCGGCGTGGAAGCCGCCGGCGGTGGCCGCGATGACCAGCCGCTTGCCGCCCGCCAACCCTTCGGGGCCGGCATCGGTGTAGCGGAAGGTCCTGCCGGCGACGGCGATCATGTCGATCCAGGTCTTGAGCTGGCTGGGAATGCCGAAGTTGTACATCGGCGCGCCGAGGACGATGACGTCGGCGGCGAGGAACTCCGCCAGCACCGCATCGGCCTGTTGGGCCCTGGCCTGCGCCCGCGGGCTGCGCAGTCCCGTCGGCGTCGAGCGGGCCGCGAGCAGCTCGGCATCGAAGTGGCCGGGAAGGTCGGCGGCGAGGTCGCGATGGACGACGCGGGCCGCCGGATTGGCTCGCAGGAGAGTGGCGACGATGTCGCGCGTCAGGCTGCGCGAGGCGGATGCATCGGCGAGGATGCTGGAATCGATGTGGAGGATGTTCATGAGGGGCTCCGTTTTTCGAGTGCCTCGATGATGCGGGTGTCGCCAATCGGCCGGTAGTCGGCGAAAATGCGATTGATCGTTGCGCTGGTGAGTCAAATCATGGGCCCGATGGAATCCGTCGACCTCAACGACTACCGCTACTTCGCCGCCGTGGTGGATGCGGGCGGCTTCTCGGCCGCCGAGCGTGCGCTCGGCGTGCCGAAGTCCCGGCTGTCGCGGCGCGTGGCCGCGCTCGAGCGCCGGCTCGGGGTGCGCCTGCTCCAGCGCAGCACCCGGCGGATCACCCTGACCGATACCGGCAGGCAGGTCGCCGAGCATGCCCGGGCAATGATGCGCGAGGTCGAGGCCGCCGACTGCGTGGCCACCGCCCGCCGGGTCGAGCCCGCCGGGGCGCTGCGCGTGAGCCTGCCGCCGCAGCTGCTCGACAACGAGCCGATCGCGGAGATCTTCACCGCCTTCCTCGCCGCCAACCCCCGGGTGGTGCTGGAGCTGGTGGTGACGCCCCGGCGGGTCGACCCGGTCGCCGAAGGCATCGACCTCGCGATCCGGGTGCGCAGCCGCGCCGACGAGGATCCGCAATGGGCGATCCGCCGGCTGCAGGCTGCGCGCGCGATCCTGGTCGCGAGCCCGGGTTTCGTCGCCGCGCATGGCGGCCTGGCGACGCCGGAGAGCCTGCGCGACGTGCCCGCGCTCGGCCCGATGAACCCCGACCGGCGGGTGCACTGGTTCCTCGAGTCCGCTGACGGCGACAGCATCGAGGTGGCCGCGCCGGGACGCCTGGATTGCGACGACTTCCGCCTGCGCCGGCGGGCTGCGATCGCAGGGCTCGGGGTGACGATGCTGCCCGACGACCAGGCCGCCGCCGACATCGCGGAGGGCCGGCTGGTCCGCGTGCTGCCCGGATGGGCCATGTCCTCGGGCACCCTGCAGGTGGTCTACCCGACGCAGCGCGGCATGCCGGTCGCGGTGCGGGCCATGCTCGACGCGATGGTCGCGGCCTACGGCGCCGCCGCGCAATGACGACGCAGCCGAACACACCCACTCCGGCCGTCACCGACGCGGCGGACGATTCGCACGCGATCCACGCGATCCACGCAGACCACGCCAGCCACGCGGCCCGCGCCGCGCGCCGCGCCGATGCGGTCCTGCTCGTCGTGGGCCTGGACCAGGGGCTCGTGCTCTGGACGCTGTGGTACTTCGCCGCGGACGGCCGCCTGCTGACCGGTTCGCCGCGCATCGTCCTGCCGCTGGTGTTCGCCGCGCTCGCCATGCCGATCGCCGTCTACTGGAGCGTCGACGCGATCATCGGGCGGACCGAACGCATCCTGATGGTGCTGGCACTCGGACTGCTCTTCGGCTTCATCGGCTGGCACCAGGCGAGCACCAGCGTCGACCCGACGGGCCGCGAGATCGCCTCGCCCTTCCAAGGCGTGCGCCTCCAGGTCGTGGTCGCCGCCTTCGTCGCCGGCACGATGCTGCTGCACCTCTGGGTCTGCCGTGGTGCGCGGCGCTATCACGAGTACTTCGACCTCAGCTGGCACAACGCGATCGCCACCGCCTTCGCGCTCCTGTTCGCCGGCGCCACCTGGGCCGTTCTCTTCGCCGGGGCCGGCCTGCTGCGCACGGTCAACATCTCGGCGGTGGCCGGTCTCCTCGAGGAGGAGTGGTTCCAGCTGCCGATGAGCACCACGGCGATCGCCTTCGGTTTCGTGACGGCGCGGCGCTGGTCGGCGATGACGCTCGCCCTGCGACGCGCCTGGCTCACCCTCAATGCCTGGCTGCTGCCGGTGGCGCTCGGCTTCGGCATCGCCTGGGTGCTCGCGATGCCCTTCACCGGCTACGACGGCGGCAGCGAACGCACGGTGACCAGCGGCCGGCTGCTCTGGTTCCTGGCCCTTGCCGTGTGCTTCCTGAATGCCGCCTGGCAGGATGGCCACAGCCCGGCCATCGCGAGCCGCCGGCTGCGGTCCGCCCTGCGCTGGGCCTGGTTCGCGACGATTCCGATCGCGCTCTTCGCCGCCTGGTCCATCGTGCCCCGGGTCGGGCAGTACGGCTGGACCGAGGACCGCATCTGGGGAGCGCTCGTCGCCGCGATGGCGCTTGCCTATGCGGCCGGGTATCCGGCGCCGCGGGCCCATGATCCGCGCTGGATGCCGTGGGTCGGCCGGATCAATGTCTGGGTCGCGGTGGTGGCCAGCCTCCTGGTCGTCGCCTTGCTCACCCCGCTCGCCGATGCGCGCCGCCTGGCCGTCGCCAGCCAGGTGGGGCGGGCACTCGGCAACGGCGTCGAGCCGGCTCGCTTCGATGCCGCCTGGCTGCGCTGGCAGGCGGGCACCTACGGTGTCGAGGGATTGCGCCGGCTGGCGGCCGAGGGCCGCCCCGGGATCGCCGATGCGGCCCGCGCCGAGCTCGCCAAGACGCGGCGCTATCCCGGGGGCCTCCCGGCCCCGGCGCCGGATGCCGCGGTGGCGGCGATCGAGGCGTGGCGCACCGCGGACGGCGCGGCGCCGGTCGCCGAACTGCAGGCATGGTTCGAGGGCGCCGCCGCGACGGGGAGCCGGCCGCGCCCGGCCATCGGGCGACATGGCTGGCGCGACGAAGGCTGGCCCGCGCGCGCCTGCCTTACCAGCGGCTGGCGCTGCGGCGCCTGGCTGCAGGACATCGACGGCGACGGGCAGCGCGAGGTGATGCTGCTGCTGTATGGCCAGTACGAGGGCCAGGACGAGTTGCTGGTCTATCGGCACGAGGCCGACGCCTTCGAGCGGATCGCCACGGCCAGCCTGCCCCGGCGCGAGAGCTTCGATGCGTGGCGCGGCGCGATCGAGACGGCACTGCCGGAGGTGCTGGCCCCGCGGCTGCCCGAGCTGCAGGTCGGCGAAGACCGGATCCATCTCGCGCCATCCTGAGCGCCGGCCGCGCCGGGTCGTTCGTCCCGCCGGCGGCGCAGGCGCGGGGGCGGTGGCAGGTACTCCCGGCTATCAACCCCGGCGCAGCCATGCGAGGACGATCGCCTCGTCGCGGTCGAGGCCCTCGCGCGTGCGCCGCAGCCTGCGCGAGATGGCGCCGATGTCCTCGCCCAGGCGGCCGGCGCACCACTCGGATTCGACATCCGGATGGATGTACGACGCCCGGCAGACCGCGCGCGTGTTGCCAAGGCACGAGCTGACCTCGTCGACCATCTCGTTGGCCTTGCGCGCGATGGCGGTCTTCGTCGCGGGCAGCGGCGTTGCGGCGAACAGCATCGTCGCGCGCGCGGTCGCGCCCCAGGTGCGGAAGTCCTTCGAGCTGAAGTCGTCCCCGATGGCGGCCCGCAGGTAGTCGTTGACGTCCTCCGAGTACAGCGGCCGGCGGCTGCCGTCCTCGTCGATGTACTGGAACAGGTGCTGGCCGGGCAGTTCGTGCACGCTGCGCACGATCCGCGCGATCCGCCGGTCGGTGAGCGACAGCCGCCACGGCTTGCCGGACTTGCCGGCGAACTCGAAGCGGATGCGGGTCGCGCCGGCCTCGACGTGCTGCCGGCGCAGCGTGGTCAGCCCGAAGCTGCCGTTCTCGCGCGCATAGCTCGCATTGCCGACGCGGATCAGCGTGTTGTCGAGAAGCCATGCGAGCAGGGCGAGCACCTTCTCGCGCGGCAGTCCGCGCCGCGCCATGTCCGCGTCGATCCGGCGGCGCAGGATCGACAGGGATTCGGCGAAGTCGGCGAGCCGGGCGAACTTGAGCGCATCGCGATGCAGGTGCCAGTCGTCGTGGTAGCGGTACTGCTTGCGGCCGCGCTCGTCGCGGCCGGTGGCCTGGAGATGGCCGCGCGGGTCGGTGCAGATCCAGACGTCGGTCCAGGCGGGCGGGATCGCCAGTGCCCGGATCCGGGCGAGCACCCCGGGATCCGTGACGGATGCGCCGCAGGGCGCGTGGTAGGAGAAGCCGCGCCCGCGGCGGCGCCGTGCGATGCCCGGGGTGGCGTCGCATGCGTGCCGCAGGCCGGGCGGCGCGACGGCCATCGACGGCTGGACCTCCGGCAGTTCGTTCACGGGATTCGGGTCGAGCATCGCGTCGTGGCCTTGCTGGGCACCGGGCGCATGGCGCGCGCCCCGGCTGCGGATCGGGCGAAGCAAGGCCCGAGCCCGCCTCGAGGCCGAGCGACGCTGCCGTGACTGGCAGGCCCGGCGATGCGGCGATGCGGCGAACAGCCCGACGTTTGCCCGCCTGTCCATGGGATCGACCGCCACTGTCGGCCCTTAGCATGCCGTTCGGCCCGGAATCCGCGGATTCCGTCGGCGCAGGGGATCCGGAAATCGTGCCGGACCAGAACTCATGGATACAGCAAGTATGATATTCAGGAC
>DAIMFM010000004.1:15722-17709 GCA_036724585.1 Burkholderiaceae bacterium
TGCCGATCGCGGCCGGTCTGATCTTCTCGATCGGCATCGGCGCGAGCGTGTACATCGGTACGCAGACCGCCGGCGACATCAGGACGGTGGCCTTCGTCGACAGCCCGGCGCTCGACCAGGTCGCGACGATCGATCGCAGCCTCGACCAGTTCCAGCTCGTCACCCAGGCCGTCGTGGGCGAGCGCAACATCGAGCGGCTGCCCGAAGCCGCACCCTTCGTGCAGGCCGCGCGCGAGGCCGCCACGGAACTCGGCACCTTCCCGGGTCGTGACGACGCCAGCCAGGAACTCGCGGGCCTGTTCGAGGCCTACCACAAGCTCCGTATCGATGCGGTCAAGGTGCTCATCGGCAACAGTGGCGACCCGGCCGCCGTCCTTGCCGCGCCGGCGGCGCTCGAGGCGTTGCAGCAGGCCATCGAGGCCCGCCATGCCGAGCAGCGGGCGAAGCTCGCCGAGTCGTTCGGCGCCGTCACCCGGGGCGTGACCCGCAACATCTGGGCAGCCGTCATCACCGGCCTGGTCGCCCTGCTCGTGCTCGGCGTCGTGTCATGGCGCGTCACCTCCTCGGTCTGGCGCGAACTCGGTGGCGAGCCCGATGCCCTGCGCGCGCTGGTGCGCGACGTGGCCGACGGGCGGCTCGACGTGACGATCGACTCGAGCCCGGGGGACACCGGTTCGCTCAACGCGGCGATGGCGGGGATGGTCACCCGGCTGCGCGAGATGGTCGCGGCCATCCATGTCGCCACGGATTCCATCCGCGGCGCATCCGACGAGATCGCCACGGGCAACATGAACCTCAGCGAGCGCACCGAGGCGACCGCGAGCAACCTGCAGCGCTCGTCCGACACGATGGGCCAGCTCACCGGCGCGGTGCGCCAGAGCGCGGAGGCGGCGCACGATGCGAACGAGCTCGCGCGCGAAGCGAGCGCGGCGGCCGAGCGTGGCGGCCAGCTGGTCGAGGACGTCGTCGCCCGCATGGCGGAGATCAGCACGGCGTCGGCGCGCATCCACGAGATCATCGGCGTGATCGACGGCATCGCGTTCCAGACCAACATCCTCGCGCTGAACGCCGCGGTCGAGGCGGCGCGGGCCGGCGACCAGGGCCGCGGCTTCGCGGTCGTCGCCGGCGAAGTCCGCACGCTGGCGCAGCGCAGCGCCCAGGCGGCCCGCGAGATCAAGGAGCTGATCGTCAGCTCCGGCGAGAAGATCGATGGCGGCACCCGGACCGTGGGCGAGGCCGGCGCCTCGATGGCCGAGATAATGGACGGCGTCAGGCGGGTGCGCACGATGCTCGGCGAGATCACCGCCGCCACCAGCGAACAAAGCCATGGCATCGCCCAGGTCAACGATGCGGTATCGAACCTGGAGTCGGCCACGCAGCAGAACGCGGCGCTGGTCGAGGAATCGGCCGCCGCCGCCGAGAGCCTGCGCGAGCAGGCAGGCATGCTGGCCGAGACCGTCGCCCGCTTCCGCCTGGCGGCTCCGCAGCCGGCCGCGTGACCGCGTTGGGGCGCCTCGCCGTACAGCCGGTACTGTCTTCGGCGCCCCGCCTTGTCCCGCGCCCGGCTGCGAAGCCGCCTGTGACAGCCCGGCCGGCCGCGTGACTGCGTTGGGGCGCCTCGCCGTACAGCGCGTACTGTCTCCTTACTTTCCTGGTCGGGTCGCCCACTGCGGATGCAGGGTGGCGACCACCATGCCGTCCGAGGCCCAGGCGTGGCAGCCGTCGATGAAGCCCGGCTTGCCCCCGGGCGCGCGCGGCGGGCCGAAACGAATCGGCCCGTCGGGGCCGTCCTCGGGCCAGCTGAACACGGTCTGGAAGGCCACGGTCGCCATCGGGAACAGCAGCTCGCGCACATGGGTGCAGCCGGTGAAGACGCCCAGGCAATCGACGACGGCTTTGCGCCCGCCCGAAGACATGCGACGGCCAACCAGGCGAAGCAGGCCGGGAATGGCGCTGTTTCCGGTTCTATTTGCGCAAGCGTGATCGC
>DAIMFM010000004.1:17719-21514 GCA_036724585.1 Burkholderiaceae bacterium
GCAGGCGCCGACCAGCCCGTCGTAGTTCGGCTTGGCGCCGGCGCAGGTGGGATAGGGCGTCTGCGGCATGTCGACCGCGATCGCGCGGACCACGAGCTCGTCGTCGATGGTCAGGCGGACCGCCATGTTGTGGACCTCGGAACCGGGCTCGCGAACGCCGCGAAACGGCTCGGTGTACCGGAAGGGCTTGGTGTCGATGATGCGCCCCTCGATGTCCCACAGGCCGTCCTCGCGCAGGAAGCCTTCGCAGTGGACGCGGCGGGTATGCGTGTGGCGGCGCGGGGCGGGATCGGGCAGGGACATCAGTGGCACCCGGCCGTCCGAAGCCACTGGTAGCCCCCTCGGGAGGCAGCGAGCGAGAGCGAGCGTGGGGATCGTTTCATCTCGGACCTTTGCAGTGCACGGGAAAACCGGGCCAGTTTAAGCCAGCGGCGAGCGGGCCGGCGGCGGGCCGCCACGACGTCCCGGCGCCGCATGGGTCACAATCCATGCTTCGATCGACTCACCCGGTGTTCGCCCGATGAAAACTCCGCTCGAAGGGATCAAGGTCCTCGACCTGTCGCATGCGCTGGCCGGACCGCATTGCTCCACCCTGCTCGCCGACTTCGGCGCCGACGTCTACAAGCTCGAGACGCCTGGCTTCGGTGACATCGCGCGGGCCTGGGGCTCGCCGCTACCCGGCGACGAAAGTTCCTACTTCATGTCGCTGCACCGGAACAAGCGCGGCCTGTCGATCGACCTCAAGAGCGAGGAAGGCAAGGCGCTCTTCTTCGAGCTCGCCGGCAAGGTCGACGTGGTCCTCGAGAACTTCCGCGTCGGCGCGCTGCGCAAGCTCGGCCTCGGCTACGAGGAAGTGCGCAAGCGCAATCCCGGCATCGTGTACTGCTCGATCTCGGGCTTCGGCCAGGACGGGCCCTACACCGACCGGGCGGCGATGGACCTGATCGTGCAGGCCGAGAGCGGCATGATCAGCATCACCGGCGAGGAGGGCGGCCGCGGCGTGCGCTGCGGCATCTCGATCGCCGACCTCACCGCCGGCATGTACGCCGCGCTCGGCATCGTGATGGCGATCCGGGTCAAGGAGAAGACCGGCATCGGCCAGCATGTCGACATCTCGATGCTCGAGGGCCAGCTGTCGCTGCTCAACGTGCTGATCGCCGGCTACATGGCCGACGGCGAGATGCCCGAGCCGCTGGGCACCGCCTACAAGGCGCTGGCGCCCTACCAGACCTTTCGCACCGCCACGCGCGACCTCGCGCTGGCGGTCGGCAGCCAGAAGCTCTGGGACATCTTCTGCCCCGCCATCGGCAGGCTCGACCTCACCCGGCATCCGGACTACGCGACCAACATGGGGCGCAACCAGAACCGCGAGGCGATGATCGCGACCCTGCAGGAGACCTTCCTCACGCGCAGCTACGAGGAGTGGGAGGAGATCCTCGTCGCGGCCGGGGTCCCGGTGGGCGCGGTCAACAAGATCGACCAGGTGGTCGCGCATCCCCAGGTCAAGGCGCGTGGCGCGATCGTCGAGCAGGAGCATCCGCGCGCCGGTGCCGTGCCGATGACCGGCATCCCGTTCCGGCTGTCGGAGACGCCGGGCGCGATCCGCTCGCCCTCGCCCGCGCTCGGCGAGCACAGCGCACAGGTGCTGCACGAGCTGCTCGGCATGCCGGCCGCCCGGATCGACGAGCTGATCGCGAGCGGCATCGTGTCGGCCCCGAAGGGCGGCTGAGCACGGCCGCCGGCACGCGCCCGATGCCGCCGTGCCGGCGATGGCTGTGCCGGCCGCTACGGCCGCGGGGTGATTTGCCCGGGCCGCGCATTCTTGCTAGCCTGTTTTTTCCCGTTGGGGTGCCCTCGAGGCTGAGAGGCGCGTACGCGCCGACCCATCGAACCTGATCCGGGTCATACCGGCGGAGGGAACGGACGATGCATACGCACGGATTGCGCTTTCGTTCCGACACTCGTCCGTGTCGGGCGAAGGCTTCATGACCACACCAGCACCCATCGCGCTCACGATCGCGGGTTCCGATTCCGGCGGCGGCGCCGGTATCCAGGCCGACCTCAAGACCTTCTCCGCGCTGGGCGCCTACGGCACGAGCGTCATCACGGCGCTCACGGCCCAGAACACGCGCGCCGTCACCATGGTCGAGGAGGCCTCGCCGGAGATGGTCGCCGCCCAGCTCGCGGCGGTGTTCGACGACATCGCCGTGGCGGCGGTCAAGATCGGCATGCTCGCTTCACCGGGCATCATCGAGGTGGTCGCCGCCGGGCTGCGCTCGCGCGGCGAGCCGATCGTGCTCGATCCCGTGATGGTCGCCAAGACGGGCGACGCCCTGCTGCGCGACGAGGCCGTGGACGCCCTGCGAAGGGCGCTGGTGCCCCTTTGCACGGTGCTCACGCCCAACCTGCCCGAGGCGGCCCGCCTGCTCGATGCCGAGCCGGCCCGCGACGAGGCCGCCATGGTCGAGCAGGGCCGGGCGCTGCTCGCGATCGGCCCGCGGGCGGTGCTCATGAAGGGCGGGCACGGCGAGGGTCCGGTCTGCGTCGATCTCCTCGTCCGGCGCGACGGCGTCACCCGGCTCGAGGCGCCCCGCCTGGCCACCCGCAATACGCACGGCACCGGCTGTTCGCTCTCGGCCGCGGTCGCAGCATGGCTCGCGCACGGCGCGAGCCTCGATGAAGCCGCAGCGCGCGCCCATGCCTGGCTGCAGGCGGCGATCCATGCCGCGGATCGCCTGCGCGTGGGGTCGGGCCACGGCCCGGTCCATCACTTCCACGGGATCTGGGCCGATGGCTGAGATCACCGTCGTGGGCGCCGGGGTGGCCGGTTTGTGCGTGGCCACCGAACTCGCCGACCGGGGCCTGGCGCCGCGCCTCGTCGACCGCGTCGCGCAGCCCGGGCCGCATGCCTGCTCCTGGTGGGCCGGCGGGATGCTCGCGCCGCTGTGCGAGGGCGAGTCCGCCGAGGAGCCGGTGGTCCGGCTGGGCCGGGAGGCCATCGGCTGGTGGCGGCGCCATGCCGGCGTCGTGACGGCGCAGGGCACGCTCGTGCTGGCGCTGGCGCGGGACCGGCGCGAGCTCGAGCGCTTCGCGCGCCGCACCGAAGGGCATCGCCGGCTCGATGCCGACGGCCTGGCCGCGCTCGAGCCCGACCTCGCGGGGCGCGCCGCCGATGCGCTGTTCTTCGAGGACGAGGCCCATCTCGACCCGCGTGCGGCGCTGGCCGCGCTCGTCGAGGGGCTGGCTCGCCGCGGCATCCGGATCGAGCCGGCCGGTGACGAACTGCCCACGCAGGGGCTGGTCGTCGACTGCCGGGGCCTGGCGGCGCGCGACGCATTGCCCGACCTGCGCGGGGTCAAGGGCGAGATGATCGTGCTGCGCAGCGCCGAGCTCTCGCTGGCGCGGCCGGTGCGGCTGCTGCATCCGCGCTATCCGCTCTACATCGTGCCGCGGGGCGATGGCGTCTTCATGCTGGGCGCCACCCAGATCGAGACGGGCGAACGCCGGCGCGTCACCGCGCGTTCGCTGATGGAACTGCTTTCCGCAGCCTATGCGCTGCATCCGGCCCTCGGCGAGGCCGAGGTGCTCGAGACCGGGGCCGATGCGCGCCCCGCCTTTCCCGACAACCTGCCGCGCATCCGCCGCCGGGGCCGGGTGCTGCACGCCAACGGCCTGTTCCGCCACGGCTTCCTGCTTGCGCCCGCGCTGGCGCGCATGGTCGCGGACTGGGTGACCCGGGGTGAACGAACGGAGTTGATGGAAGATGAGGATTGAAGTCAACGGCGAGGCACGCGA
>DAIMFM010000004.1:21524-29127 GCA_036724585.1 Burkholderiaceae bacterium
CGCTCGACGAACTGCTGCGCGAACTCGGCCTGGGCGAGGCCCGGGTCGCGACCGCGGTGAACGGGGATTTCGTGCCGGCCGGCGCCCGCGCGCAGCGCGGCCTGGCCGACGGCGACCGGGTGGAGATCCTGGCGCCGATGCAGGGGGGCTGAGGATGCGCGACTTCTATGGCGTCGCGCTCGAGACGCCGCTGATGCTGGGCACGGCGGGCTATCCGTCGCCGGCGATCCTCGAGCGGGCGCTGCGCGTCGCGCAGGCGTCGGTGGTCACGGTCTCGCTGCGGCGCGAGTCGGGCGCGGGCCAGGACTTCTGGTCGCTGGTGCGCGGCCTGGGCATCCGCGTCCTGCCCAATACCGCCGGCTGCCACAGCGCGAAGGAGGCCATCACGACCGCGCGGATGGCGCGCGAGGTGTTCGAGACCGACTGGATCAAGCTCGAGGTGATCGGCCATGCCGAGACCCTGCAGCCCGATCCCTTCGGCCTGGTCGAGGCCGCGCAGGTCCTGTGCCGCGAAGGATTCGACGTCTTTCCCTACACGACGGAGGACCTCGTCCTTGCCGAGCGCCTGGTCGATGCCGGCTGCCGGGTGCTCATGCCCTGGGCCTCGCCCATCGGTTCGGGGCTGGGCATCAACAATCGCTACGGCCTGCGCAGCCTGCGGGCGCGCTTCCCGGACATCGCGCTGGTGGTCGACGCCGGCCTCGGCGTGCCCAGCCATGCCGCCGAGGCGATGGAGTGCGGCTACGACGCCGTGCTCGTCAACACCGCGGTCGCCAAGGCCGGCGACCCGGTGAAGATGGCCGAGGGCTTCGCGCTGGCGGCGCGCGCCGGCCAGCTCGCGTACCTGGCCGATCCGATCGAGCCGCGCGACATGGCCACCCCTTCCACGCCGGAGATCGGCAAGGCATTCCTGACATGACGTTGCCCCGCTTCTACCCCATCTTCGAGGACACCGAGTGGCTTGCCCGCATGCTGCCGCTGGGCGTGAAGTTCGTGCAGCTGCGCATCAAGGACCGGCCCGAGGCCGAAGTGCGCGAGCAGGTCCGCGAGGGCCTCGCCCTGGCACGCCGGCATGATGCGATGCTGGTGGTCAACGACTACTGGCGGATCGCGATCGACGAAGGCGCCGACTGGATCCACCTCGGCCAGGAGGATCTCGCCGAGGCCGACATGGCGGCGATCCGGCGCGCCGGGTTGCGCGTCGGCGTCAGCACGCACGACCACGAGGAGCTCGAGCGGGCCCTGGCCGTCGATCCCGACTACGTCGCGCTCGGGCCGGTCTACCCCACCATCCTCAAGAAGATGAAGTGGCACGAGCAGGGGCTCGAGCGCGTCACCGAGTGGAAGCGCCTGGTCGGCGCACGGCCGCTGTGCGCGATCGGCGGCATGACGCCGGCGCGCGCGGCCGATGCCCTCGCCGCCGGTGCCGACCTGGTGTCGGTCGTCACCGACATCACGCTCAACCCCGATCCGGAGGCGCGCGTGCGCGAATGGCTGGAGAGCTTGTGAGCGATCGCTATGCGCGCCAGGTGATCCTGCCGCAGGTGGGCGAACATGGCCAGGCGCGGCTCGCCGCCGCGCGGCTCCTCGTCGTCGGCGCCGGCGGCCTCGGCGTGCCGGTGCTGCAGTACCTGGTGGGCGCCGGTGTCGGGCGTATCACGCTCGTCGACCCGGACGTCGTGGCCGAGCACAACCTGCATCGCCAGCCGCTCTATCGCACCGCGGACATCGGCCGGCCCAAGGTCGAGGCGGCGCGCGAGGCGCTGGCGGCGCTCGATCCGGAGGTGGAGGTCGTCGCGCTGCGCGAGTGGTTCGACCCGGCCAATGCGCCGGCGCTGCTGGCCGACTGCGATCTCGCGCTCGACTGCGCCGACAATTTCGCGGTCTCGTACACGCTCTCCGATGCCTGCCAGGCGGCCGGCAAGCCGCTCGTGTCGGCCTCGGCGCTCGCGCTCCAGGGCTATGTCGGCGGCTTCTGCGGCGGCGCGCCCTCCTTGCGGGCGGTCCTGCCCGAGCTGCCGGAGCGGGCGCCCAGCTGCGATACCGCCGGCGTGATGGGGCCGGTGGTCGGGATCCTGGGCGCGATCGAGGCGCAGATGGCGCTCTCGGTGCTGCTCGGGCTGCGCCCCTCGCCACTGGGGCGCTTCGTGACACTCGACGTCGCCGATTGGCGCATCGGCGGCTTTCGCTTCGATTCGGCGCCGGAGCCGGACCGACCCGAGCCGCGCTTCGTCGCGCCCTCGCAGATCGGCCCGGAGGACATCGCCATCGACCTGCGCGATGCCGACGAGGCGCCACGGCTCGCCACCCCGCATGCGTTGCGCATCGCGCCCGGGGACCTGCCGGACTGGCCCCTGCCGCAAGGCGACCGGCGGGTGGTGATGTGCTGTCGCACCGGCCTGCGCTCATGGCATGCTGCCCGCGCGCTGCGCGAGCGCTGGCCCGGCGAGGTCGTGGTGGCCGCCTTCGGCGACCGCTAGCCGCTCGCCCGATCCGCGCCGCCCGGCGCCGGTGGCATCGCCTGCGTCGCAGGACTCCCAGGCCCCGCAGGGTTGGCAGGGTCGGCAGGCCCGGAAGGCTCGGCAGACCCTGCAGGCCCTGCAGGCCCCGCAGGACTCGCAGGCTCGGCAGGACTCGCGGCTCCCGCCGCGGACCGGCCGGGGCCTTCGGAGAAGCGCACCGTGTCGGGCGAGGTCGTGCCGCCGGTCATGACGAAGCTCATCGCTTCCTCGACGCTCCAGTCGACGAAGGTCACTTCATCGACCGGTACGATCTCGAGGTAGCCGGAGGTCGGATTGGGGGCGGTCGGCACGTAGACGACCACCAGTTCGCGCCCCGAGGCGCTGTCCTGGATGGTGCGCATCACCATGCCGATCGTCTTCATCCGGTCGTTGGGAAAGGAGATCAGCACCACGCGCTGGCCGCTTGCCGGCGGCGTGCGCAGGCTGAGCAGCAGGCGCTTGGTACCGCCGTAGATCGTCTGCACCAGCGGCAGTCGCGCGAGCAGCGACTCGAACCAGGCGATCAGCTTGCGCCCGATCAGGATGGTGGCGAAGACGCCCACGGCGTAGAGCGTCGCCAGCACGATGACCAGCGCCACCGCCTGCTCGAAGACGGACTCGAGCATCCAGGACGCGAGCGTCGGCGAGAAGTTGCTGACCGCGCGCGCCGCCGCATAGAGCAACGGCCGGCCGGCGCGCGCCAGCACCCCGATGACGAAATCGAACACCAGCCAGGTCACCCAGAGGGGTGCGACGGTGAAGAAGCCGACGAGAATGAAGCGGCCGATATGGCCGAATCCGCGAGACCGGGGTTTGTCTTTGCTCATGGATCCGTCGTTGCGCTCGGCACTGCCCACGGGTTGGTGCCGTCGTGGAGGCAGAGGATACCCGAGCGCGACCGCGGCACGCCGATGCACCGTTCGTCGGATCGCGGGTACCGTCGATCGGCGAGCGCGCGGCGCCGTCTCCCCCGATTCGGGGGTGGGCCGCGCGAGAGGCGCGTCCGCGCGTGGTGACGGCGCGCGCAAGGGCGCGGGATCGCGTGCGGGCACGAGGCGGCTTGGGGTACGCTTCGCCTGTCTGCAAATTTCACGAACGGACTGGAGACAGGATGCCCGTCAATCTCGATGCGATAGGCCAGCAGGCCGGGCCGGTGGAAGTCGGCTGGGACTCGCGCGACGTCTTGCTCTACGCGCTCGGCGTCGGCGCCGGCCAGGCGGACCCGCTCGCCGAGCTCGACCTCACCACCGAGAACACCGAGGGCGTGCAGCTGCGGGCCCTGCCGACGTTCGGGTTGATCCTGACCCAGCTGGCCAAGGTAAGGCCTCACTTTGGCGACGTGGACCATACCAAGCTGGTCCATGCCGAGCAGAGCCTCGAACTCGACGGGCCGATGCCGATCGAGGGCCGGGCCCGCATCGCCGCCCGCATCGAGTCGATCGCCGACAAGGGCTCCGGCGCGCTGGTCACCACCGCCTTCGACGCGACCGACGCCAGCACCGGCAAGCGCCTGTTCACCGCCCGGGCCTCCGCCTTCATCCGCGGCGAGGGCGGCTTCGATCCGAACCGCAAGTCCGGCGGCCAGCGACCTGCCGTGCCCGACCGCGCCCCCGACATCGAGGTGCCGGTCCCGACCCGTCCGGACCAGGCGCTGCTCTACCGGCTCTGCGCCGATCGCAACCCGCTGCACAGCGATCCCGCCTTCGCCGCGCGGGGCGGCTTCGAGCGGCCCATCCTCCACGGCCTGTGCACCTACGGCATCACCACGCGGGTGTTGCTCGCCGCGCTGGGCGCCACCCACCTCGACTCGATCTCGGCGCGCTTCACCAAGCCGGTGCTGCCGGGCGAGCTCCTGGTGGTGCAGGGCTGGCGCGGCAACGACTCGATCGCCTTCCGCACGCTCGATGCCGGCGGCGCGGCCGTGATCGACGGGGGCATGCTGGTCCCGGCCTGATGCCCGCGGGTCTGCGCCTTGCAAGGGCTGCGCATCCCCGGCCCTGGGCAGGCATCCTTGCGAAGCGAAGCACGACGCGGTTCCAGCAGGCCAGTGGCTAGCGGGCCGGTCGTCGCGTTGCTGGCGGTCGCCTGCGGCGTGCTGGTCGCGAACAACTACCTGAGCCAGACCCTCATCGCGGAAATCGGCGCGGACGTCGGCCTGTCCAGCGCACTGGTCGGGGCGACGGTGACGCTGACCCAGTTCGGCAGCGGCCTGGGCTTCGCGCTGGTGGTGCCGCTCGCCGACCGCTACGAGAACCGCCGGCTCATCCTGCTGTCCTTCGTCGGCGTGATCCTCGCCCTGGCGGCGGTGGCCACGGCCACCACGGCGGGCGTCTTCCTGTTCGGCTGCATGCTGCTCGGGGTGTGCGCGACCACCTCGCAGGTCATGGTACCCATGGCCTCCTTCTTCGTGCCGGACGAGCAGCAGGGACGGGTCATCGGCCTCGTCACCGCCGGGCTGCTCGGCGGCATCATGCTCGCGCGCCCCTTCGCCAGCTTCGTCACCTACCTCGCCGGCGACTGGCGCGCCGTCTTCTGGGTCGCGATGGCGCTGACCGTCGTGCTCGGGTTGCTGCTCTTCCGGTACCTGCCGCCGCGCGAGCCGCCGCGACATCCGGAGGCGGGCGAACTCTTCACGTCGCTCTGGTCGCTCTGGCGTCGCGAACCCCTGATCCGCCGGCGCGCGATCTGGCAGGCGTTGCTGTTCCTCGCCTTCAACATGTTCTGGACGGCCGCGCCGCTGGAACTCGCCGCGCGCTTCGGCATGGGCCAGGACGGCATCGCCCTCTTCGCCCTGGCGGGCGCGGGCGGTGCGCTGGCGGCGCCGCTCGCAGGTCGCTTCGCCGACCGGGGCCATGGCCGGCTCGCCACCGCCGTCGCGATCATCGGCGCCTGCGTGATGCTGCTGCTGACCGGCTGGGTGGTGCCCGCCGGGGCGCTGGCGGGCTTCTGGCTCTGCGGCCTCGCGCTCGATGCGATGGTGCAGACCAACCAGGTGGTCGGGCAGCGGGCGCTGTACCAGCTCTCCGAGTCGGCGCGCAGTCGCATCAATGCGATCTACATGACGGTGGTCTTCGGCATCGGCGCCTTCGGCCCGGTGCTCGGCACCGTGCTGCACGCGCGCTTCGGCTGGCATGGGCCGGCCTTCGGCGGCGCGGCGTTCGCGGGCGCCGCCGTGCTGCTCTGGCTTGCGGCACAATGCACTGCAACACGCACAGCGCAGCAGTGAGACGATGACCCAGCTCCATCCCTTCGACGAAGCCAGCCGGCTCGAGCGTCGCGAAGACGGCGTGCTCGTCGGCCGAACCTCGCCCGCCTACTGGAACTTCGCCGGCCCCTTCGGCGGCATGACCGCCGCGGTCATGCTGCGCGCGGTGCTCGAGGACCCGTCGCGCCAGGGCACCCCCGTCGCGATGACGATCAACTTCGGTGGCCTGGTCGCCGAGGGCGAGTTCGAGATCGTGCCCACCCTGGTGCGCGGCGGGCGGACCACCCAGCACTGGTCGGTCGAGCTGCGCCAGCGCGACCGGACGCTCACGACCGCCTCCTTCGTGTTCGCGCAGCGGGCGCAGACCTGGGAGCACCACCCGGCGACGATGCCCGAGGCGCCGCCGCCCGATTCGATCGAGCCGCTCGACACCACGAAGTGGATGGCCTGGCTGTCCAACTACCGGTTCCGCTTCGTCTCGGGCGCGCCGGTGCTCTCGCGCACCATCCACGATCCGCTGCTTACGCAGCGTTCGCTGATCTGGCTCGATGATCGCGAGCCGAGGCCGCTCGACTGGCTGTCACTGGCGGCGATGTCCGATGCCTTCTTCCCGCGCGTGCTGCATGCGCGCGGCACCAACGCGAGGATGGGCACCGTGACGCTGAGCACCTACTTCCATTGCGACCAGGAAGAGCTCGATGCGCACGGCGAGGCGCCGCTGCTCGGGCTGGCCGATGGCGACCGGTATTCGCGCAACTTCCAGGACCAGCGCATCCAGCTCTGGGGCCGGGAGGGGCGCCTGCTGGCGGTGGGTTCGCAGGTCCTCTGGTACGAGAGCTGAAGCGCCGGCGACGACCCGCAGGCTGTCGTGCGCACAGCCGGCGCCGCGGCGCGCGCTCAGCCGTTCGGGTGCCCCGCCGGGGCGCGTTCCTCACGATGCCGGCGCGCGTCCTGGCGCGCGTAGCCGGGCCGGGGCGCCAGCGGCCGGATGGGCCAGACCGGATCCTCGATCCGGATCGGCGCATCCGGGCCGCTGACCTCGGCGCGCGCCAGCTCCAGCGACTCGAGCGTCCCGACGTCGCGCCAGTACGGCTCGGCGCCGGCGGCGCCGGGTATCCGGTTGGTGGTGAAGTCGTAGGCGACGACGCGCTCGCGGCCGATGGCCGCCGGCAGCACGTCCCGGCCGAAATCGACGTGACCGTCGGTCGCCGCGATCCGCAGCGCATCGCGCAGGGCGCGGACATCGAAGACGTAGTTGCCCATCGACGCATAGGCCAGCCCGGGCCGGCCGGGCATGGAGCAGGGGCGTGCGGGCTTCTCCTCGAATCCGACGACCCGGTCGTCGGCATCGGTGCGCAGCACCCCGAAGGCGGGCGCTTCCGAAAGCGGCACCGGCATGGCGGCCACCGTGATGGCGGCGCCCGCCCGGCGATGCGCCGCGAGCATCTGGCCCACGTCCATCCGGTACACATGGTCGGCCGCGAAGATCGCCACCCGGCGCGGTCGCAGCGCGAGCCAGTGCTCGCTCGACTTGGCGACCGCATCGGCGGTGCCGGTGAAGCGGTCGGCCGGTGCGTCCGAGCGCGGCATCACCACCCGCAGGTGGCGACCGCTCGATGCGAAGACGGGCGACCAGTGGCGGCGCAGGTGTTCGACCAGGGAATCGGGCTTGTACTGGGCGAGGACGAGGATCTGCCGGATTCCCGAGTTGGCGAGGTTCGCGATCGCGAAATCGACGATCCGCGTGGAGCCCACGAAGGGCACCGGGTCCGGGACGAACCCCCGGTCGAACCGGCCCTGAATCGGGACTTGCTGCGCTTGCTCGTGCCCAGTGAGTCGGTCGCCCGGCCGTGCGTGCGGGCGGCGTGGACGCGCCATCGCCGCACCGGCCCCTTGT
>DAIMFM010000005.1:0-1938 GCA_036724585.1 Burkholderiaceae bacterium
CTGGTCGCCATACGGCTGCAGGCCAATCCCACGCTTACGCCGGAAGAGGCCCTGGAGCTCGTTCGCACCGACCTCGGCCTGCCCGCCGACCCCGCCGGCGTCGATCCGGCCGAGATCGCCCGCCTCGAGACCGCCGCCCTGCCGGCGCTGCGCCAGGCAGCCAACGCCAAGTACCTGGCCGCCGGCTCCACGGACCTGGGCGCCGCGACGCGGGATGCCGCGCCGTCGCTGCAGAAGGTGCTCCAGAAGTACATCGACCCGGCAACCCACGCGCTCTTGCCCCTGGTCGGCGAGAAGACGCAGGTCTCCGAGTACGTGTCGGAAGCGGCGCCACAGTCTAGCGAGATCCATCCGGTGGAGGTGAAGCGCATAGAAGTCACGAATCCACCGGGCGACGACATCTTCGATCCCACCGACACGTCCGTCGTTGAAGGAGCCGTCAACTTCGGCAAGGAGCCCTACCGCGACGCCACGATCAGCTTCGATCCCGGCGTGGCGTACCCCACCGGCATGACGGCGGAGACGGAGATCAAGGGTCGCGGCAACACGACCTGGCGGCATGCCGACTACATCAAGAAGCCGTACCGGATCAAGCTGCCGAAGCCGGGCCTGCCGCTGCTGGGCATGCCCGAGGCCCGGAACTGGGCGATTCTCGCCAACCACTCCGACAAGTCCGGGCTGCGCAACGCGCTCGCCTTCTGCCTCGGCAAGCAGATGAACCTGGCCTTCTCGCATCCCTGGCGCTTCATCGAGCTGTACCTCAACGGCGAGTACCAGGGCGTCTACCAGATCACCGCCCACACCGAGGCGCACGAGAACCGGGTCGACATCGGGCCGGTGTGGCCGGAAGAGGACGAGTACACGCCGGGTGCCGGCTACCTGCTGGAGATGGATGCGCGGGCGCCGGCAGAGAACGAAGTCTGGTTCTGGAGCGACGGCGTGAGCCCGACGGACTCCACGGATCCGCAACGGCCGTACGCGATCAAGTCCGATACGGTGGACGAGCCACACGATCCCGCCACGATCGATGCGCAGAACCAGTACATCGCGCAGGCCAAGGCCGACGTGGATGCCATGGAAGCCGCCTTCCTGGATCCGGATCCCGCGCAGCGGCTGGCGCGGGCGTCCCAGCTCGTCGACCAGGAGGAATTCGTCGACTTCTACCTGATCAACGAGTACCTGCGCCACGGCGACGCCTTCTGGTCCAGCACCTACCTGCACCGCAGGAGTGGCGCCGACAGCAAGCTGAAGTTCGGGCCGCTGTGGGACTTCGACCTGTCCGCGGGCAATGATGACGGCCTCAAGAGCAACGACTCGGACGATTTCAGCCCGGACAACGACAACGGCAACTGGTGCCCGCAGGGCTGGTTCACGCGCTGGGTCAGTTCCGACTACGTCTGGCCAATGCTCGAGGTTCCGGAGTTCAAGCGCCTGCTCGTCGCTCGCTGGGAATATCTCTCCAGTCGGCTCGACAGCGTCATACGAGACAAGGGCTACATCGACCAAGCCAGCGCCAACATGGTGGACGCCCAGGCGCGCAACTTCGCGCCCGGCGCCAAGGCGGACCTCAACACCCGTGTCTGGCCGAACTGGGTGGTACTCCCCACTTACCAAGAAGAAGTGAATTACCTGAAGCAATGGCTCCAGGAGCGTGCCGACTGGATGGATGTCGCGATTCCGCATCCGGCGCGCGACTATAGTCAGAATCCGCTCTGCAATCCCGCCAACCCTGCCGGCTGGATTACCCAGTGGAACCCGACATTTACGCCGGGCTTTCCGCCGACGCCATGAATGAACAGACTTCCTCGCGCGCCATGCGCGAAGAGGCCTGGCTGTGAGACCTCAGCACGCGCTACCCGTCAACCGGCGGGTAGCGCGTCGTCCCTTGCCCGCACCAGGGCGTGCAGCACGCGGTTGGCCGGCGTGGGGATGCCGAGC
>DAIMFM010000005.1:1984-26920 GCA_036724585.1 Burkholderiaceae bacterium
GGCAGGATGCTCGCGGGCAGCTTCGCGCCGCTCGCCTCGCAGACCGCCTGGCACTCGGCGATCACGTCGATCATCGTCTCCCGGAACCCCGGGCGGGTCAGCAGTTCGCCATAGGGCAGTTGCGTCAGCGCCGACAGGGCGTTGTAGGCGCAATTGACCGTCAGCTTCGCCCACAGCGCATCCTGGACGCTCGTCGTGACACGGGTCTTCACGCCGGCCTCGTCCAGCAGGCGCGCCGCTTCCTCGCTGCCCGGGGAGGTCCCGATGACGAGATCGCCGCGGCCATGATGGACGACATGCCCCGGACCGCCCATCTCGGTGGCGACATAGACCACGGCGGGAACGGCCTCACGCCCCAGGACCGCGGCCAGCCGTTCGGCGTTGCCGACGCCGTTCTGCAGGCAGAGCACGGTGGCATCGGCCGCCAGGAACGGCTTCATCGCGGCGCCCGCCGATTCGGTGTCGCCCGACTTCACGCAGAACAGGACCAGGCCAGCCCCGCGGATCGCCTCGGCGGACGCGCTCGCCGCCAGGGGCAGGTACTCGTCGAAATCCTTCGATTGCAGGCGCAGGCCACGCGCCGTGACGGCCTCGACGAGGGCGGGCCGTCCGACGAGGACGACTTCGTGGCCGGCCTGGTGCAGCCGGGCGCCGTAGTAGCACCCCACCGCGCCGGCACCCATGACGGCGATCTTCATGCAGCTCCCCTGGAGAATGACCGGTATCGGTTCGGAATCCGGCTCGCGCCCGCATTGGCCCCGCGCGCGAACGCAGGGCTATGATAGGTCGCAGGCACCCCGGCCCGCCCGCCGCCAGAGCATAGCGACCCGATGAGCACACCGCCCCGGCAACCCGATCTCGATCCGTCCTCCGACAGGACGATCCAGCCCTACGCCGGGCCCGCCGGCGGCTGGGGCTCCCTGCGCGCGGTGGCCAGGGCGATCCGGGTGCAGATGTCGCCGGCGCGCTCGGCCGGTGCGCTGCGCCGTGTCAACCAGCCGGAAGGCTTCGACTGCCCGGGCTGCGCCTGGCCCGATCCCCACCATACCTCGTCGTTCGAGTTCTGCGAGAACGGCGCCAAGGCGGTGGCCTGGGAGGCCACGTCGCGGCGCGCGACACCCGAGTTCTTCGCCCGCCATACCCTGTCCGAGCTCTGGGACTGGTCCGACCATGCGCTCGAGGACGAAGGCCGCCTCACGCATCCCATGGCCTACGATCCCGCGCAGGACAAGTACCTGCCCATCTCGTGGGAAGAGGCGGCCGATCGCATCGGGGCCGCCCTGCGCGCGCTGCCGCAGCCCACCATGGCCGAGTTCTATACCTCGGGCCGCGCCTCCAACGAAGCGGCGTTCCTCTACCAGCTCTTCGTGCGCGAGTACGGCTGCAACAATTTCCCCGACTGCTCGAACATGTGCCACGAGGCCACCAGCGTCGGCCTGCCCGCGTCGATCGGGGTCGGCAAGGGCACCGTGTCGCTCGAGGACTTCGAACGCGCCGATGCCGTGTTCTGCATCGGCCACAATCCCGGCACGAACCATCCGCGGATGCTCGGCACCTTGCGCGATGTCTCGCTGCGCGGCGTGCCGATCGTGGTGCTCAATCCGCTGCCCGAGCGCGGACTCGAGCGCTTCACCTCGCCACAGGACCCGGCGGCGATGCTGACCGGCCGCTCGGTGCCGATCGCCTCCACCTACTTCAAGCCGAAGATCGGCGGCGACGTGGCGGTGTTCAAGGGCATCATGAAGGCGCTGCTCGAGGCCGATGCCGCCGACCTCGCGGCGGGCGGCACGGGGCTGCTCGACCGCCCCTTCATCGCCGGGCACACCGCCGGCTTCGAGGCGCTGGCGGCCGACCTGCAGGCGACATCCTGGGCCAGGATCGAGGCCCACTCGGGCCTGGGCCGGCCGGACCTCGAGACCGTCGCGGCGATCTACGCCCGTGCCGAGCGAGTGATCATCTGCTACGGCATGGGCCTGACCCAGCATCGCCATGGCGTCGAGAACGTGCAGCAACTGGCCAACCTGCTGCTCCTGCGCGGCAACATCGGCAAGCCCGGCGCCGGCATCTGTCCCTTGCGCGGACACTCCAACGTCCAGGGCGACCGCACGGTCGGCATCACCGAGAAGCCCGGTGCGGCGCTGCTCGAAGGCATCCGCCGCACCTACGGCTTCGAGCCGCCCGCAGAGCACGGCCACGATGCCGTGGCGGCGGTCCAGGCGATCGCCGCGGGCCGCTCGAAGGCGCTCGTCTGCCTCGGCGGCAATCTCGCCGTGGCGATGTCCGACACGCAGGCGACCTTCGCCGCCCTGCGCAAGCTCGACCTCGCGGTGCACATCGCCACCAAGCTCAATCGCTCGCACCTGATCCCGGCGCCGCAGTCCTTCCTGCTGCCCTGCCTGGGCCGCACCGAGATCGACATGCAGGCGAGCGGGCCGCAGTCGGTGACGGTCGAGGATTCGATGTCGATGGTGCACGCCTCCCAGGGTCGGCTCAGGCCGGCGTCGGAGCACCTGCGCTCCGAGCCGGCGATCGTGGCGCTGCTCGCCCGCGCCACCCTGCCGGATTCCAGGGTGGACTGGGAGTGCATGGTGGCCGACTACGATCGCATCCGCGAAGGCATCGAGTCGGTGTTCCCGATCTTCGCCGACTACAACGAACGCATCCGGGTGCCCGGCGGCTTCTGGCTCGAGAATCCGGCCACGCACCGGCGCTGGAACACGCCGGACGGCAAGGCGCATTTCCTGCTCGCGCCCGGCCTCGACGATGCGCCCCCCACGGCTGGCGCCCTGCTCAAGCTGGCCACGGTCCGCTCCCACGACCAGTACAACACCACGATCTACGGTTTCGAAGACCGCTACCGCGGCATCAGCGGCCGGCGCGATGTGGTGTTCGTCCACCCGGACGACCTCGCCGAGCGCGGACTGCGCGAAGGCCAGCGCATCGATGTCGAGGCCTGCCGCGCGGACGGCACGCCCAACGGACGCGCGCTGCGTGGCCTGGTCGCGGTGCCCTACGAGATCGCGCGCGGTTCGGCAGCCATGTACTTCCCGGAGGGCAACGCCCTGGTCGCACTCGAGGACCACGACCGGCGCTCGGGCACGCCGGGGTACAAGTCGGTACCGGTGCGGCTGTCGGCGTCGGCGGCGGGACCATCGGCGTCGTCGCCGGCGGTGCCTTCCACAATGGCGGAGCCCGTCGACGAAGGAGCGAGCCGGTGAGCGCCCCCGCCGGACTCGCGCGCCTGCCCGTCACGGTCCACCAGGACGGCAGCCCACGCAGCGACGAAGACTGGCTGGTCGAGGAGACGCCGGTCGAACTGCGCTACAACGGCGTGTCGTTCGCGGTCATGATGGCCACGCCCGTCGACCTGGAAGACTTCGCCTACGGATTCTCGCTGAGCGAGGACCGCGTCGCGCGCGTGAGCGACATCCAGGGCGTGGCGATCCGGTCGCTCGACCGGGGGCATGTCATCGACGTCGCCGTCTCCGCCGCACTGCCGGTGAGCCTGTCGCCGGAGCTGGCGCGCCTGATGCCCGGCCGCAGCGGCTGCGGCCTGTGCGGCAACCGCCGGCTCGAGGACGTGATGCGGCCCGCGCCGCCGGTGCCCGACGGGCCGGCGCTCGCACCCGGCGCGCTCGAGCGCGCGCGGACGGCGCTGGCGCGACGCCAGCCGCTCAATGCCTCCGCGGGCGCGGTGCATGCCGCCGCCTGGGCCACGCCGGCGGGCGAGATCCTGCACGTGCGCGAGGATGTCGGCCGCCACAATGCGCTGGACAAGCTGCTCGGCGCGCTCGCGCGCGCAGGCATCGATCCGCGCCACGGCTTCGTGCTGGTGACCAGCCGTGCCAGCTACGAGATGGTGACCAAGGCCGCGAGGTGCGGCGTCGGCCTGCTTGCCGCGATCTCCGCGCCCACCGCCCCTGCGGTGGAGCTCGCCGAGGCGAGCAACCTCACCCTGGTGGCCTTCGTGCGCGCCGGCAGGCACGTGGTATACAGCCGTCCCCGGCGGATGCCCGCGCAAGGGCTCGAGGCTTCCGCGAGGACGTCGTAGCCGGGCTTCAGTCCGCCATCCGGTCCGAGCCCACGACATGGACGCCCGGCTTCGCATCGAGCGCCGCCTCGAGCAGGGCGGCGGCGATCCGGGGCGCCGGGTTGATGCGCCAGCGTCGCGGCAGCAGCGGCGCCAGCCCCGCCATGATCGGCAGCATCATCCGCTCGCCGCGACGAAACTCGTCGCGCTCACCGCCGATCAGCCCGGGCCGCACGAACGTGAGCGACTCGAAGCCTTGGGCGGCGAGCGCCTCCTCGAGCTCGCCCTTGACCCGGTTGTAGAAGATGCGCGAGCGTGCATCCGCGCCCAGGGCGGAATTCAACACGTAGGCCGGCGTACCATGGCGCCGCGCCAGCCGGGCGACCGCCAGTGGATAGTCGTGGTCGACGCGCCGGAACGCCTCGCGCGAGCCGGCGGTACGCATCGTGGTACCCAGGGTGCAGACGACGGCATCGGCCCGCCACCATTCGGCTGCCTCGGGAAGCCGCTCGAAATCCACCCGGGGCGCCGACAGCTTCGGGTGGCCGGGCGGGTCGCGGCGCGCGGGTGCCACGACCGCGCCGACCCGATCATCGGCCAGCGCCAGTCGAAGGACGTGCCGTCCGACCAGGCCGGTGGCCCCGACGAGGATGAGCTTGCGCATCGAGCGATCTCCTTCGGCTTGACCTTCCCATGATGGTAAGGTCTAGGCTTCCTGCCATGACTGACACGAGTGTCCGCAACCCCGCCATGAATCCACGTGCCCCTGCCGGCGATCGTACAGCCGCCGTCGTCGATACCGGCCCGGGCATGGGTGCGGTGGCCGGCGACGCCACGGCCGCCGGCGCGACGATCAGCCTCCCGATCGAGGGCATGAGCTGTGCCTCCTGCGTGGGGCGGGTCGAATCGGCGCTGGCGAAGGTCGAAGGGGTCGGTAGCGTGGCGGTCAATCTCGCCACCGAAAGGGCCGACATCCGGCCGGCCGGCCCGGTCGACCGCATGGCGCTCGTACGCGCCGTCGAGAAGGCGGGCTACGACGTCCCCGCCGCCACGGTGGAACTCGCGATCGAGGGCATGACCTGCGCCTCCTGCATCGCCCGGGTCGAGCGGGCGCTCCTCGCGGTACCGGGCGTATCCGAAGCGAGCGCGAACCTGGCGACCGAAACCGCATCGGTGCGCGGCGTGGCTTCCGTCGATGCGCTGGTCGCGGCGGTCGACCGGATCGGCTACCAGGCCCGCGCCATCGATTCCTCCGTGCCCGGTGCGGACGACGAAGCCACGGCGCGCAAGGATGCCGAGCGCGCCCGCCTCGAGCGCGACCTGCTGCTGGCGGCCATCCTCGCCCTGCCCGTGTTCGTCCTCGAGATGGGCTCGCACCTGGTGCCCGCCATGCATCACTGGGTCGCCGAGAACATCGGCCTGCAGCAGAGCTGGTACCTCCAGTTCGTGCTGACCACGCTGGTGCTGCTGCTGCCCGGGCGCCGCTTCTACGTCACCGGCCTGCCCGCGCTCTTCCGGCTCGCACCCGACATGAATTCGCTGGTGGCCGTCGGCACCCTTGCCGCCTACGCCTACTCGGTGGTCGCCACCTTCGCCCCCGGCCTGCTGCCGGCCGGGACGGTGAACGTCTACTACGAGGCGGCGGCCGTCATCGTCGCGCTGATCCTGCTCGGCCGCTACATGGAGGCACGGGCCAAGGGGCGCACCTCCGAAGCCATCAGGCGGCTCGT
The DNA here is from genome assembly GCA_036724585.1 of Burkholderiaceae bacterium. Classification (GTDB taxonomy): domain Bacteria; phylum Pseudomonadota; class Gammaproteobacteria; order Burkholderiales; family Burkholderiaceae_E; genus JAMLIN01. Next base: position 7,745 of record DAIMFM010000005.1, read on the forward strand.
CGGCCTGCAGGCCAGGCAGGCGCACGTGGTCCGCGACGGCCGGATCGTGGATGTGCCGATCGGCGAAGTCGCGAGCGGCGACATCATCGAGGTGCGTCCGGGCGAGCGCGTGCCGGTGGACGGCGAGATCCTCGAAGGCCGCAGCTACGTCGACGAGTCCATGATCACCGGCGAGCCGATCCCCGTCGGGAAGGCGCCCGGCAGCGAGGTGGTGGGCGGCACCGTCAACCAGGACGGAGCGTTCAGGCTGCGCGCCACGGCCGTGGGCGGGCAGACCGTGCTCGCGCAGATCATCCGGCTGGTCGAACAGGCACAAGGCTCCAAGCTGCCGATCCAGGCGGTGGTCGACAAGGTCACGCTCTGGTTCGTGCCGGCCGTGATGGCCGTGGCGCTGCTCACCTTCCTCGCCTGGCTGGCCTTCGGCCCCTCGCCTGCCCTGGGCTTCGCGCTCGTCAATGCGGTGGCGGTGCTGATCATCGCCTGCCCGTGCGCCATGGGTCTGGCGACGCCGACCTCGATCATGGTCGGCACCGGCCGCGGCGCCGAGATGGGCGTCCTCTTTCGCAAGGGCGAGGCGCTCCAGCTCCTGAAGGACGCCCGGGCCGTCGCCGTCGACAAGACCGGCACCCTGACGGAAGGCCGGCCGACCCTCACCGACCTGGAGGTAGCGAAGGACCTCGAGCGCGCCGAGGTGCTGCGCCTGGTGGCGTCCGTCGAATCGCGTTCGGAGCACCCGATCGCGCGCGCCATCGTCGAGGCGGCCGAGGGCGATGGCGGCTCCCTCCCGGCGCCGGCCGAATTCCAATCCATCACCGGCATGGGCGTGCGCGCCACGGTCGACGGGGTCCGCGTGGAAGTGGGGGCCGACCGCTTCATGCGTTCGCTCGGACTCGATGTCGCAGGCTTCGCCGCGACGGCCACTCGCCTCGCCGGCGAAGGCAAGTCGCCGATATACGCCGCCATTGACGGCCGGCTCGCGGCGATCCTCGCGGTCGCCGACCCGATCAAGCCGGACACGCCCGCCGCGATCGATGCGCTGCACCGCCTCGGACTGAAGGTCGTCATGGTCACCGGCGACAATGAGCGAACCGCGAAGGCCATCGCGGCACGCCTCGGCATCGACGAGGTGATCGCCGAGGTGCTGCCCGAAGGCAAGGTCGACGCCGTTCGCGATCTCCAGGCGCGCCACGGCCGCATCGCGTTCGTGGGCGACGGCATCAACGACGCGCCCGCGCTCGCCGCCGCCGACGTCGGGCTCGCCATCGGCACCGGCACCGATGTGGCGATGGAAGCCGCGGACGTGGTGCTGATGTCGGGCAGCCTGCAAGGCGTGCCCAACGCCATCGCGCTGTCGCGGGCCACCATCGGCAACATCCGCCAGAACCTGTTCTGGGCATTCGCCTACAACACGGCGCTCATCCCGGTCGCGGCAGGCATCCTGTACCCCGCCTGGGGCATCCTGCTGTCGCCCATCCTCGCCGCAGGTGCGATGGCGCTGTCCAGCGTGTTCGTCGTCGGCAATGCCCTGCGGCTGCGTCGCTTCGAGCCGCCTGCCACCAGCCCCCGCGCGGCAGCGGGCCCGGCCGTGGAAGCCTCGGCATGAACATCGGGGAGGCCTCGAAGGCATCGGGCGTTTCGGCCAAGATGATCCGCTACTACGAGCAGACCGGCCTGATTCCGCCCGCGAGCCGGACGGAAGCCGGCTACCGCCACTACGGCGAGACCGACGTGCATCGCCTGCGCTTCGTGCGTCGCGCCCGGGACCTGGGGTTCTCGGTCGCCGAGATCGCCGAGCTGCTCGGCCTGTGGAACGATCGATCGCGCCACAGCGCCGACGTCAAGCGGCTCGCCGAGGCGCACATTGCCGACCTCGAGGGGCGGATCGCCAGGCTTCGGCAGATGGCCGATACGCTGCGCATGCTGATCGACTGCTGCGCCGGCGACGACCGGCCGGACTGCCCCATCCTCGAGGAGCTCGGCCAGGGGAGCGACCGGGACGCGGGCGGCGCACTCCGCGCCAAGGCGGAAGCCGCGCTCAGGCGTCCGCGGGACGCGGCGGGAAGTCGGCCTCGAGCAGCGCCTTCTCGATCTGCTCGCGAGGAGCGACCGAAGTGACCACGACGCGCCGGCTCGGCGGATCGGCGACGATACGCGCATCGGGATCCACGGCCTGGATCGCCCGCGTGACTCCGCGCGCACAGCCGTCGCAGGTCATGTTCTCGATGTGAAACTCCAGCTCCATTGCAGCCTCCCTGCAGTCGATATTCCGATCGCCAGCATAATGCTTGCCACCGTGGGAAGCTCAAGTCTCAGTTCGCCCGCCGTGTCGCCCGCCAGGCACGGGATCCGTCGACCATGCCCCGCATCCGCTCGCCCTTGACCTCGCCGGTATAGCGTTCGCCGCCGACGGTGAAGCGGATGCGGGCGCCATCGAGGCGGGCATCGCTGATCGGCTGCGCCGAGCCTCCGCGTCGCAGGACGCCTTCGAGCTTCTGGAATCGCTGCCGCAGCTCCAGTTCGGCATCGCCCATCGCCCATGTCCCCTCGGTCCGCGCGGGCACGACCCACTTGTACGCCATGCAGTAGCCGGGACAGTCCTGCGTGATGTGCACCATGTCGTCCTCCTCCCAGTCGCCCATCTCGAAGGAGTTGGAGACGATGCGGGTGCCCGGCTTCATCGCCAGCAATGTGGGACGCAACTTGAGATTGAGATCCGGCAGGAGATAGAGCGTCACCACGGTGGCTTCCGAGAAGTCCACCTCGAAGATGTCACCCTGCTCGAATGTGGCCCGGCGGGACACGCCTTCGGCCCTGGCCGCGCGTTGGGACAACTCCACCAGGTCCGGGTTGAACTCGATGCCGTGGGCCCGCGTGCCGCGCTTGGCGGCGGTGATCACCGTACGGCCATCACCGGAGCCGAGGTCGACGAGGTAGTCGCGCGGCGTGATCTCGGCCATGTCCAGCATGGCGTCGACGAGGGCCTGCTTGGTCGGGACCCAGATCACGTCCTTGCCGGTCTGTCCGACCCTTGGCTTGTAGTCCGGGTTGGCGGGCGGATTTCCGGTAGCGCAGCCGAGGACAGCGGCACAGATGCACGTCAGGACGAGAAAGCGATGGGCGCGCGACATCCGGGGCTCCTGGTGGCACGAGGGGCTGGTCGAGGGGCTGCGGCCAGATTCTGGCACAGCATCGGCAGCCGTCGATGCCCCCCGGGCACCGCGCGTGCTGGGCAGGTGGCCCGGAGGACCGCCATGCGACCGTTATCCGAACGCCCCTCGACTCGTACCAGCATGCGGCAGGCGCTCGTCGCCGGCAGCCTGGCCAGCCTGTTGTCCGCCGGTGCGCTGGCGCTGGCCGGCCGACGCGAGAACCGCTCGGCGGCCGCGCCCGTCAATGCGGTGAGCCATTGGTACTGGGGCAACAGCGCGCTGCGACGGCAAGGGACGGTCACCCGCCACACCCTCGTCGGCTACCTCATCCACCATGGAGCCTCGCTGTTCTGGGCGGGCCTCCATGCCCGGGCCGTCCGGCAGATCGCTGCCCTGCGAACGCCGACCGGCATGGTCGTCGGGTGCGTGTCCACCGCCGCGATCGCCTGCTTCGTCGATTTCCGCCTCACCCCGAGCCGCCTGACCCCGGGCTTCGAGCACCGCCTCTCGCGTCCGGCGCTGGCAGGCGTCTACGCAGCGTTCGCCGTCGGCCTCGCGGCCGGATCCCTCCTCGCGGGCGCCGTCGCGCGCGACCCGGCGTCCGCTGGCCGCGACGAGTGAGCGCGCCGAAGTGCGCCATGAGTGAAGGCAGCGCAAAGCCTGTGCGCGCGAAGGTGCTCGTCGCCGGAGCCTCCGGCCTGATCGGCAGGCGCGTGGCGCGCGCGCTCGACGACGCGGGGCATGATGTGGTGTTCACGAGCCGCCGCCCCCGGCCCGCGGCGGGGCAGTCCGCCCTCTCGGTGGATTCTGCGGAGGCACCATCCGCGCAATGGTGGGCCGGACGGCTGCGGGACGTGGACGTGGTGATCAATGCGGTGGGCATCTTCCGGGAACACGGGCGACAGCGATTCGAAGTCCTGCATGCGCGCGCGCCCACCGCGCTCTTCGAAGGGGCTGCACGGGCCGGCGTGCGGCTCGTGATCCAGCTCTCCGCCCTCGGCAGCGATGACGGTGCGGCGACCGCCTACCATCGCAGCAAGCATCGGGCGGACGAATCCCTGCGCAAGCTGCCGATCGCCTCGGTGATCGTCCAACCGTCCCTGGTCTATGCGCCGGAGGGCGTGAGCTCGCGCCTGTTCCGGCGGCTCGCGGTACTGCCCGCGCTGGCGCTACCGGCAACGACGGCCGAGATCCAGCCGGTGCATGTCGAGGACCTGGTCGCAGCGATCGTGGGCATGGTCGAGTCGCCACCGACCGGCTCCGAAACCGTGGCGGTCGTCGGTCCCGAGCCGATGACGCTCGACCGCTACCTCGCGCGGCTGCGCCGGGCGATGGGGATCGCGCGTCCCGCATGGCGGCTGCCGGTGCCTCCGGTGATCGCCCTGGGGACGTCGCGGCTGCTCGCTCACCTTCCGGGCAGCCTGGTCGATCCGGATGCGATCCGGATGCTGTTGCAGGGCCGGGCCGCCGATCCGTCCGCCTTCGCGCGCTGGCTCGGGCAAGCGCCCAGGCCGGTGGAATCGTTCATACGCGATGAAGACAAGCGCGAACTGGCGCAAGAGGCGGCGCTGTCGACCCTCGCGATGATCGCGCGCCTGTGCGTCGCGGCCGTATGGATCTGGACCGGGATCGTTTCGCTGGGCCTGTATCCGGTCGCCGACTCCCTCGCCCTGCTGGGCGACTTCGGCCTGCGAGGCGCGCCGGCGTGGGTCGCACTGTACGCGGGCGCCATGCTGGATCTTGCCCTGGGGGTGCTGACCCTCGCCGCGCCGGCCCGCTGGATGGGACGCGTCTGGTGCGCGCAGCTCGTGGTGATCGCCGGCTACACGGCGCTCATCACCCTGCGCATGCCACACTGGTGGCTGCATCCCTATGGGCCGCTCAGCAAGAACCTCCCGATGATGGCCGTGATCGGCATGCTCTGGGTGATGCAGCGAGGGCGCTGAGCCGTGGAATACCTCTTCGTGAAGTGGCTGCACGTGGTGTCGTCGACGATCCTCTTCGGGACCGGGATCGGCACCGCGTTCTACCTGCTCGTCTCGAGCCTGGGTCGTGACGTTGCGCTCACGGCGGGCGTCACCCGCTGGGTGGTGCGGGCCGACTGGCTGTTCACCGCGACGACGGTCGTACTGCAGCCGCTCACCGGACTGTGGCTCGTGCGGCTGGCGGGCCTTCCATTGAGCGCGGCGTGGCTCGCCTGGTCGCTCGCACTCTATGCCCTCGCGATCGCCTGCTGGCTGCCTGTCGTCTGGCTGCAGATGCGCCTGCGTGACATCGCGGCACGGGCGCACGCCAGCGACAGTGGCCTGCCGCCGGCCTACTGGAGATTCTTCCGGTGGTGGTTCGCCCTGGGGGTGCCGGCGCTGCTGTCCTTCCTGGCCATCTTCTGGCTCATGATCGCCCGGCCCAATTGAGCCAGCCCGATCGGGCCACGGGCGTCACGCCGCGGCGGGCCTGGATCAGGCGCCGCCAACGCCGGCGACAATCCTGCCCGCGCCCAGGCAATTGCCGCACTGTGCCCCATCGACGCGTCCACTGCCGGCGCAACGAGGGCACGTGGCGTCTCCCGTGCCGGGCGTACCCGGAGGCGCCTCGTCGCCGGGCGCCATGGCGCTGCCGGATCGCAGCGATACGGACGCGGGATCGCTGTCGCTCGTGCTGTCGCCGTCGCCCTCGCCGCTCGTGGCGAAGTGCGGCTGCGAGGCCTCGAGGAACTCGTGATGCAGGCGGGCAAGTTCGCGGGCGCAATCCTGCGCCTGCTCGCGCGCCCCCGGCTCGCCTTCGTGCATCGCGCGGACGGCCTCCTCGAACCGGACCGTCGCGGCCTTCCAGTCCTCGTAGGCGAGGGTGAAGACGTCGAGCGAGACGCCTTGCGCCCATTGCGGCGCGCTGGACAGGGGTTCGCGCCCGGGGCGTGCGGGCGGCGATGTCGAATCGGAACGTCTCATGTTCATGGGAACGAGCCAGCAATCGCCATTCCCTGCCCTGCCTCCGGCCGGGCCTCGAGCCCTTCGAGCAGGGCCTCGATGCGCGCGACAGTGTGGTCCCAGGAAGTCGCGGCGACATGTGCCGCTGCACGCTCGCGGAAAGCGGCAACAACCTCCGTTGGCCAGCCCAGGATCTCCTCGCAGGCGGCCACGAAGGCGGGGGCGTCATCCGCGATCGACACGACGTCGGCGTAATGCTCGGCGACGTCACGGATACGGGTGCTCACGCAGGGCCGGCCCGCCGCCAGGTACTCCAGGGTCTTCGTGGGACTGATGAACCGGGTCGATTCGTTGAGCGCGAACGGCAACAGGCAGGCGTCCCAGCCGACCAGGTGGGCAGGCAACTCGTCGTACCGGCGTGGTCCGAGCCAGTGCAGGTTAGGATGCCGCGGCAGGCTTTCCGGCTCGATCTTGGCCAGCGGGCCCACCATCACCAGCTGCCATCCGGGCCGGGCCTGCGCGACCGCAGCCAGCAGGTCCAGGTCGAGGCGCTCGTCGATCACGCCGTAGTAGCCCAGCCGGGGACGGGGCAGTTCCACCTGGCTCGGATGCTCCGGCGGCGTGCGGGAGAAATGCGCGGCATCGACGCTGCTCGGAAAGCAGTGGACGTCCGGATGCCGATCGCGCTTGGATGCATAAAGGCTGGGCCCGCCGGTGAGCACGAGGTCGGCCACGCGCAGCAGTTCGCTCTCGCGCTGCGTCAGCTGTGGCGGCGCGAACCGGAAGGCCGACAACTCGTCCATGCAGTCGTAGACCACGTTGCGGGGCCTGAGCCCGGCAGCGAGCGGCAGCGCCATGGGCGTGTAGAACCACAGCAGGTAGTCCTCGAACCCGGCCGCGTCCATCGCCTCGTGCAGCATGGGCAGGATGGCGGCCATCGCCTCGTCGTTGAAGCCCGGGGCGCTGTCGGCCACATGCGGCCTGAGGACGAGCACCCCGGGAGCCGGCGTTTCGCGCTCGAGCCATGTGCCCGAGTCGGGCACCGGCTCCTCCAGGAACATCACCGGCCGCCGCAGCGCGAGGCGCGAGAGCAGATGCTGGGGCCGCTGGTAGACGAAATTCCAGCGCAGGTGGGAGAACACCAGCAGGGCTGGACGGGAACCAGGCTTCATGGGGCCTCCTCTGGGCAATAGTGCGGCCTCGAGCAAGCCGCACTCCCGGTCGATGCGGAACATCGGTCGCCTTGCGTGGCGAATGCACGTTCACGCTGCGCGCATGGACCCGGTCCTTACGGGTGGGGATGATCGGCGATCAGGCATGCCTATTGCGGGTCGCAGGACCATTGCGTTGCCGCGGCCTGCGGCGCGCACGACTCCAGGGGAACCCCATGTGGGCGATGAACTTCCGCGGGCCCTACCGTGTGCGTGCCGACCGGGTGCGAGAGCCGACGATCGAGCATCCCAACGATGCGATCGTGCGCGTGACGCGATCGTGCATCTGCGGCTCCGACCTGCATCTCTACCACGGCATGGTGCCGGACACGCGCGTCGGCACGACCTTCGGCCACGAGTTCACCGGGAGCGTCGAGGAGGTGGGCCCCTCCGTGCGGCACCTGAAGAAGGGCGACCATGTGCTGGTGCCCTTCAACATCTTCTGCGGCAGCTGCTACTTCTGCGAGCGCGAGCTCTACAGCAACTGCCACAACGTCAATCCCGGGGCGACCGCGGTCGGAGGCATCTATGGCTACTCCCACACCACGGGCGGCTATGCCGGCGGCCAGGCGGAACTGGTGCGCGTGCCCCTGGCCGATGTCGGGCCCACGGTCATTCCCCCCGACATCGACCTCGACGACGCGGTGATGCTGACCGACGCCTTCCCCACCGGCTACCAGGCGGCGGAAATGGGCGGCATCCGCGAGAACGATACCGTGGTGGTGTTCGGCGCCGGCCCGGTCGGCATCTTCGCGGCCAAGTCCGCATGGCTGCTCGGTGCCGGCCGGGTGATCGTGGTCGATGAAGTGGAGTACCGCCTGGACTTCGTGCACCGGTATGCCGAATGCGAAGTGTTGAACTTCCGGACGGTGCGCGACATGGCAGTGCACCTCAAGCAGATCACCGACGGGCAGGGTCCCGATGTCTGCATCGACGCCGTCGGCGCCGAGGCCTCCGGCAGCATGGCGCAGCGCCTGACGGGCGTGCACCTCATGCTCCAGGCCGGCGCTGCCACCGTCCTGCACTGGGCGATCAACTCGGTACGCAAGGGCGGGACGGTCTCTATCGTCGGCGTGTACGGGCCCACGTTCAATGCGGTCCCCATCGGCAATGCCCTGAACAAGGGCCTGACGCTTCGCATGAACCAGGCGAGCGTCAAGCGCCACCTGCCGCGCCTGATCGAGCATGTGAGGGCCGGTCGCGTGAAGCCCTCCGAGGTGATCACGCACCGCATTCCACTCGAGCATGTCTCCGACGCGTATCACATCTTCTCCAGCAAACTCGATGGCTGCATCAAGCCGGTGCTGACCATGCCTTCCACCCGTTGACCGCAGGAGCCGCCATGCCAGAAGACGACCGCGTGACGTCGGCCAGTACCCCGCGCCTCGGCGATGTCGCCGCCACCGGGGCCGCGGATGGGGTGTCGACCTCGCGCCGCGCGACCGGCCGGCCGTCCCGATGGAACGCCGGCCCGCCCGGCTCGCCGGCGTGCACTGGGACATACCCGAACAGCAGCCGCAGCGTGTCGAGGTCCTCAGTTCGGTGGAGCGCCCCGGCATCACGCCGGTGTTCGGCACGACTCGGCCGCCCCGCGGCCTCAGCGGCTCGGTGCGCCGGATTGCGTTCCGCTACAGCGAGAGCGACCTGCGCCACTGGCTCCTGCTTCTCGCCGCGGACCGGATCGACGAGGGCGAAGGCATCGTGGACGACCTGCGTGCCGGACGCATCCCCAACGTGCCGGCCGAGGCGGGCCTGCGCGCCGAACTGCGGCACAACCCGCGCGGCGCGGCGCGCAAGGCCGGCCTGCTATTCGGCGCCGTCGCACTGGCCTGGGTCGTACATCGCGCCTACCGCAGGCGCTGAGCCAACGGGCATGGCGGTTGCGACGATTGCGCTTCCGCAATGCCTTCCGCCAGGAGCTCCGATGCCTTCTCCGAATGTCGGTCCCAGCCGGACCGTGGACTACCTGATCGTCGGCGCCGGGTTCGCCGGCTGCGTGCTCGCCGAGCGCCTTGCCAGCGAACTCGACCGCCGCGTGCTGGTCATCGACCGGCGCGAACACCTGGGTGGCAACGCCTACGACTGCCATGATCGCGCCGGCGTCCTGATGCACCGCTACGGACCGCACATCTTCCATACCAATTCGGAGAAGGTCTTCGACCACCTCTCGCGCTTCACGCGATGGCGACCCTACGAGCACCGGGTGCTGGCGGACGTGAAGGGCGAGCTGCTTCCGATGCCGATCAACCTGACGACCATCAATCGGCTGTACGGGCTGACGCTCGACTCCGCGGCCGCGGCCGAGTTCCTCGCCGCGCGCGCCGCGCCGGTCGCCCAGCCACGCAGCGCGCGCGATGTGGTCGTCGGCCACGTCGGCGAGGAACTCTACCGGCTCTTCTTCGAGGGCTATACGCGCAAGCAGTGGGGGCGCGACGCGGCGCAGCTCGACAAGTCCGTCACATCGCGCGTGCCTACCCGGACCAGCACGGACGACCGCTACTTCCAGGATCGTTTCCAGTTCATGCCGCTGCACGGCTACACGCGCATGTTCGAACGGATGCTCGACCATCCGAACATCGAGTTCCTCCCGGGCACCGACTACGAGGAGATCCGCCGCAGCGTCCGCTGCAGGCACCTGGTCTATACGGGGCCCGTGGATGAGTACTTCGGCTTCTGCTACGGCCGCCTGCCCTATCGCTCGCTGCGCTTCGAGCACACTTCGTTCGAGCAGGAATGGATGCAGCCGGTGGCCGTCATCAACTACCCGTCGCCGGATGTCCCCTATACCCGGACCACCGAGTACAAGCACCTGACCGGGCAGAGGCACGGCTGGACCAGCATCACGCGGGAATACCCCAGCGATGCCGGCGACCCCTACTATCCGATTCCGGCGCCCGAGAATGCGGCGCTCTACCGGCGCTACCAGGAACTGGCCGACCGGACGCCGGGCGTAACCTTCACGGGGCGGCTCGGGACCTACCGCTACTACAACATGGACCAGGTGGTGGCCCAGAGCCTCTCGCTGTTCGCGCGGATCGCCGAGGCGGCACGCCCCGTGGCGCATCGCCGCAGGACACCGGCCCCCGCGTCCGCACATGCCCGCGCCCTGCCGGCACGGGTCTACTCGGCGCGCTTCGACTCCTGACGCGCCCGGGCCGCGTCGCTACTCCGTCTCGAGCCCGCGCGCCTGCAGCTCCCACATCGACGCGAAGACCCCGCCACGTGCGCGCAGCCGCTCGGGCGGACCGTCTTCCACGATTCGGCCCGACACCAGCACCACCACGCGGTCGAAGTCGGCGATGGTGGCGAGCCGGTGCGCGATGGCGATCACCGTGCGCGCCGGCTGCAGCCGGTCCAGCGACTCCTGTATCCGGGCCTCGGTGGCGCTGTCGAGCGCCGAGGTCGCCTCGTCGAGGACCAGGATGCGCGCCGGCTTGAGCAGGGCACGCGCGATCCCGATGCGCTGGCGCTGGCCCCCGGACAGTCGCATGCCGCGCTCGCCCACGAGCGTGTCGTAGCCCTCGGGCAGCTCGGCGATGAAGCCGTCGCACTGGGCCTGCGCGGCCGCCGCGCGCACCTCCTCGTCCGTGGCGTCCAGCCTGCCATAGCGGATGTTCTCCATCACGCTTCGATGGAACAGCGCGATGTCCTGCGGCGCTACCGCGACCGCCTGGCGCAGGCTGTCCTGGGTCACGCTGTCGATGGGCTGGCCGTCGATCTCGATACGTCCGACCTGGGGATCGTCCGCTCGCTGCAGCAGGGCGGCCAGCGTCGACTTGCCGGCGCCGGACGGGCCGACGACGCCGATGCGCTGGCCCGCCGGGATCTCGAGGTCGATCCCGTGGAGCACGTCCAGCCCCGCTTCGTAGTGGTAGTGCACATTGCGCAGCCGTACGGCGCCCGGACCCGGTTGCAGCGGGACGGCCCGCGGCGCATCGACCACGTCGTGCGCACCTGCGATCTCCCCGAGCATCTCGCCCACGATGGCGGACTCCTGTGCGCATTCGACCAGGGCGAGCGCAAGGTCGCGCGAACCGTGGAGGATGCGGAAGGTCAGCGCGCTGATCACCACCACGTCGCCGGCGGTCCCCGCGCCCGTGCGCCAGGCCTGGACGATCCAGACCAGCATGGCGCTTGCCATCAGCAGCAGGCAGATGTCGTGCAGCACCCGGGTCTTCTCGACGTACAGCCAGCTGCGCGTCTGCGCGTGGGCTTCCCGGCCGATGGCCCGGCGCAACCGGGCGTGCTCGCGCTCGCGCGCCGAGAAGGCCTTGACGTTCCAGATGTTCGACACGACGTCGACCAGTTCGCCGCTGATCCGGGCGCCCTCCTCCGCATAGGCCTGGTGCAGGCGCCTGCCGCGCGCGCCGATCAGGGTGATCAGCGCGGCCACCGCGGCGACGACGGTCACCAGCATGGCGGCCATGCGCCAGTCCACCAGGCTCGCCACGATCACGGCGCCGATGAAGTCGACGATCGGCGGCACGATCTTCCACGTCAGGTTGCCGAAGACGGCGCCGGCCGCCCCGGCGGTGGCGGTGATGCGCCCGCCCAGCGCCCCGGCGCGCCGGGTCGCGAAGTACTGCATCGAATGGCCGGCGAGATGGTCGAAAAGGTCGACCCGGATATCGACGCCCGTCTTGACCACCGTATGGCAACCCAGCCATCCGCCCAGTCGCCAGAGCGTGCTCTCGATGGCGACCAGCGAGATGAAGAGCGCCACCCATCGCCATATCCGCCCGGATGCGTCCGGGCCCGCGGCCATCGCATCGACGATGAGCTTCATGCTGTACTGCACGGCCACTGCGCAGAACGCCGCGGCGGTGATCGCCAGCAGCAGGCTGCCGAACCAGCCCCGGCGCCGCACGACGTATCGCCAGAGGAAGGGCCAGGGCTCCCGCGGCAGGCCCCGGCCGGCCACGCCGGCGGCGGCGCGCGCCCCCGTCGTCCGGTCCAGCTGCCTGGTCGCGGGCATGCTGCTATCCACGGAGCATTCCTTGCCAGTACCGCAGCCGATCCAGCATGGGTTGGCAGGCCACCCGCAACAGGTCGCCGGAAGCCGCGCCGGGAAGATCCCACAAGCCGGCCCGGTGCCAGCGCTGCGCGTCTTCCCAGTCGGGCCGGTCGATCACGGGATAGAGGCACAGGCCCTGGAGCGGGACGCCGCGGACCCGGCAGCGAATCGCCGCGGCCGCGATGTCGTCGAGCCATTCGCCACGGCCCTCGCCGAGATGGCCCGTCTCGGCGATGAGGAGCGGACGCCCATAGCGATGCCAGACTTCCTCGGCGAGCTCCTCGAAGGGCAGGCGCCGCGGGTCACGCAGGTGCCAGTGGAGACGCTCGTTGGTCCCGAACTCCCACTGGTTGTCGTGGTAGTAGTTCAGGCCGATCACATCGAGATAGCGCGGGTCGCCGCCCAGTTCGGGTTCGAGGCGCCCGCACATCATGTCCCAGGCCTGGAACTGGCAATCGCGCACGAACCGGGCGGTCCGGCGGGTCTCCTCGTCCGCCCCGGGAGGCGGCACCACATGCACCACCGGATCGGTGTGCAGGATGCGCGCTTGCGGCGCCACCGACCAGATCGCGTCGCAGCCGCGCAGGGCGGCACGGACCAGGATCTTCTTGATCTCGAAGCCGTGCTCCGGCGTACTCGGCTGGTAGGGATGGATGAGCGAGGATGCGCTCGCCGCCCAGCTCAGGAAGGAGATCTCGTTGATCGGCTGGTAGACCGGCTCGGGGCCGGGTACCTCCTGCAGGATGCGGGCGACCCGGGCGCAATGGGCGGCGAAGGCCTCGGGAAAATCCGCGTCGTGCCAGGAGACGCCGCTGGGCACGCCGTAGTGCATCAGCGTCCAGATCACCTGGATGCCGTGCCGGGCCGCGATGTAGGCATGGGCGCGCAGGCGCTCTTCGCCGTCCCGGCCGGCCTCCGCCATCAGTCGCCAGCCGACGCTTTCGCGCACGCTGCGGATGCCCAGCACGGCCAGGGCGGCATAGTCGGCCTCGAGCCGTTCCCAGTGGCCGGTGGCACGGTTCGGATGAAGCGCCTCGCCGGCGCTGTTGAGATGGTCCGCCCCTTCGAAGCCGGCCATCCAGAAGGTGAGCGGTACGACCCGGCTGCCCGTCACGCGGCGCTCGTCCGGGCAAACGGAAAATGCGCGCGCGGTCGCGACATCGAAATGCTTGCCTCTCGTCGATCATCGAAAACCGCCGGGAATCGCGGCGGGCGGGAATCTCGTAGCGAGCCAGCAAGCCCGGTTCCCGACCCGGCCTGCAAGGACGGGCCTGCCAGCACCGCGTGGCAGCCCGGGGACCCTGTGCGCCTCGGCACTCAGGCGTGGGCTTCAGTCCTCGGGCAAGGCGTAGGCGATGACATAGTCGCCCCGGTCCGGGGTCAGCCTCGCGCCACCGGCGGAAATGACGACGAACTGGCGGCCGCTCTTCGGCGAGAGGTAGGTCATCGGCGTGGCCTGGGCGCCCACGGGCAGCCGCGCCTTCCAGAGTTCCTCGCCGGTGGCGCTGTCGAAGGCGCGCAGAAAGTAGTCCTGCGTCCCGGCATAGAAGACGAGCCCGCCGGCAGTGGCCACCGGTCCGCCGAGGGAAGGCATGCCGAGCGGCACCGGAATGCCCGGACGGAAACCGTGCAGGCGCGCATCGCCCACCGTGCCGAGCGGCACCTGCCAGGCGATGGTCCGGGTGTCGAGATCGACTGCGGTCAGCGATCCCCACGAGGGCTGGTGGCATGGAATCCCGAGGGGCGAATCGAACACGCCCTTGAACGCCTGGTACGGGGTGCCCTTCTGGACATGGCGACTCCAGTCGGCATCCTGCGGCAGGGCGTCCCATTCGGCCTCGGCCCGCTCCTGCGGCACCAGCCGGGCAGTCTGCGGTATCCGCATGTCATTGACGATCAGCAGGTTCCTCGCCTTGTCGACCGCCAGGCCGCCCCAGTTCATGCCACCGTAGTAACCCGGGTAGATCAGGGTCAGCTCGGTCGTCAGCTTGGTATACGGGCCCTGGAAGCGCAGCTCCCGGTAGGCGATGCGACACCAGAGCTGGTCGAACATCGTCGCGCCCCACATGTCCTCCTCGCGCAGCGTCGTGGGCGCGATCTGCGGCATGCCGACCGACCAGGGCTGGGTCGGCGAGACCTTGTCGCCCTCCAGCTTCTCCTGGGGTACGGCCCGTTCCTCCACCCTGGCCAGGGGCTTGCCGTCACGCCGGTCGAGCAGGAACAACTGGTGGGTCTTGGTCGCAAGCACCAGCGCGGGCACGATGTTGCCATTGCCGTCGGGCACCTCGACCAACGGCGGCGGCGTGCCGTTGTCGTAGTCCCAGGTATCCAGGTGCGTGCTCTGGAAATGCCAGGCTTCGCGGCCGGTGGCCGCATGCAGCGCGACGATGCTGGCCCCGTACTCGTTGGCCGCCTCGCTGCGATGGCCGGCCCAGAAGTCCGGCGTCGCGTTGCCCAGCGGCAGGTACACCATGTCCAGCTCCGGATCGTAGGTACCGCTCGACCAGTAGTTGGGTGTGCCCTTGGTGTAGGTCTCGCCATCGGGCGGCAGCTTCGTGATCTCCGGATTGCCGAGATCCCATGCCCACTCGAGCTCGCCCGTCTCCAGGCTGTAGGCGCGCACCACGCCGGAGGGCTCCTCCGTCTGCCTGCCATCCCACACCCAGCCGCCGATCACCACCCGGTCACCCGCCACCAGGGGCTGCGCCGTCGGCATGTAGTAGTAGTCGGGATAGGGGCCGAGGCCAACGCTCAGGTCGACCCGGCCGTCGTCGCCGAAGCTCGCGCAGGGCTCGCCGGTGGCTGAATCGAGCGCGTACAGGAACCCGTTCTTCGCGGTGGTGATGACGCGCTGCTTGCACTTGCCGCCCTCGGAGCGCAGCTCCTCCGGCGCCTCGTACCACGACACCCCGCGGCATCGGTTCCAGGCCTTCGTGTCGCCCGCCTGCGGGTCGAAGGTCCAGCGCTCGGTGCCGGTTTCGGCGTCGATCGCGATCACCTTGTTCTGCGGCGTGCACAGGTAGAGGGAATCGCCGATGTGGATCGGGGTGTTCTGGTCCTCGTCCGCGCCCGTGGTCGTGGCGCCCGTGCGGTACGTCCATGCGACCGCCAGCCGGTTCACGTTGTCGGCATTGATCTGGTCGAACGGGGCATAGCGCGTGTTGTCGACCTCCCTGCCGTAGTGCTCCCAGCGGTTGCGTGGATCGTCGGGGTCGGTGACGACCGGCGGCGGGTTCGCCGCCGCCTCGATCGGCTGGGCGGGCGAGATCACCGCATGCGGCTGGAACACGCTGACGCCGGCGGCCACGATCACGATCGCAAGCGCGCCCGCCAGCGGCCAGGGCCAGCGCGCCCCCGGCGACAGGCTGGGCGCCGCCAGCGCCGCCACGAATCCGAGGACCACTAGCGCGGCCAGCCGCGGCACGAGGCCCCAGAACGAGAGGCCGACTTCGGCCAGGGCCCATGCCACGGTGCCCAGCAGGAGCAGGAAATAGAGGGCGGTCGCGAGCGGCCGGCGCCTGATGTACAGGATGCCGGTGACGACCAGGACGACACCGGCCACGAGGTAGTACCACGACCCGGCCAGCATCACGAGCCGGGTGCCACCGATCGCCAGGACGACGCCGATCAGCAACAGGATGATCCCGAAGACCAGCGGGAACGTCGCCTGCCGGCCGGAGGAGCGTGCGGGGGCGTCGGCTGCCATGTCGTTCTCCTTGTCGTGGCCAGTGCATGCCGATGCTAGCGCGTGGGCTCCGTGCGCCGCCGTGCAAGACCATGCCACCCGACGGGATCAGCCGTCCAGCGAGACCTGGAGCAGGGTCACCACCGCAGCCGCGGCAGTCGTTGCCATGAGCCCCGTCGCCACGAGCAGTCCGAACTTCCGGCCACCGCTGGCGAAGGCCACCACCGACTTGGAAGCGCAACTGGCCGCCACCAGGCCCGCCACCGCCCATTGCGCCTGCCCCGGCTCGATGGTGCCGTCGCGAAAGAGCGTGGCCACCGTGGCGGTCGCCGCCTGCAGTTCCGCGAGCGCCGTCAGGAAGGCGGTCGCCAGGGCCGCTTCCGGTCCGAGCCAGTGCGCGGCCACATGGGAGATCACGAGGACGGCCGAGATCAGCGCGGCCAGCCCGATCGCCTGGCCGATGCGGAACATCCGTGCATCGCTCTTCGGCCGTCGCTCGCCACGCTCGCCGCGACGCACGCCCGCCAGGGCACCGAGCGCCAGGACCGCAGCGGCCGCGAGCAGCGCGAAGGCGACCTCCGGCAGCAGCGCCGGTGCGACCGCCAGCAGGATCGGCACGAAGAGGCTGAGCGAGGCCAGGTTGGCGAGCATCGCGGCGCCGACCGCGGCGTACAGGCGCTCGGGCTCCTCCCGGGCGCGCTGGCCGAAGCTCGCCGTCGCGGCCGTCGATGAGACATAGCCGGCGAAGAAGCCCGAGAGCAGCAGGCCCCAGCGGTCACCGACGACACGCAGGGCGACATGGCCGAGCGCGCCCACCGCCATCACCAGCACGACGAGCTTCCAGACGGTGGCGAGGTTGAGCGCGCCGTAGGGCCCGATCGGCTCGTCGGGCAGCAGCGGCAATCCGATGAGCGCAAAGGCGAGGAGCATGAGGCCATCGGTGACCTCGCGATTGCTGATCAGTTCGCGGCTGAACCGGTGCAGCCGCGCCTTCGCCTGGATCAGGATGGCGATCAGCACGGCCAGTGCGCCCGCGGCGCCGGGTTCGCGCATCGCAAGGCCGCCCAGCACGCAGCTGCATACCAGCGCGATCTCGGCGGTGACGCCGGCGGCTTGGTCACCGGTGCGCAGGTAGCTGAGCCCCGCGAAGCTGCCGACGAGGAGCAGCACGACGACGAACGCCGGCACGCCGATCCAGAGCGCGATGGCGCCCAGCAGCGACGCGAGGGTGTGGGTGCGCAGGCCCGATGCAAGGGCCGGATCGTCGTCCTTGCGCCGCTCGTACACCAGGCCGACCAGCAGGCCAGCCCCCAGCGCGGTGGTCAGTGACAGCAGGGGCAGGTCGTCGGCGTCCATTCCCGCACTATGCCATGCGCCCGGCAGGGAATTGCCCTGGGGGCGACGCTTTCATGCATGCTGGGCAGCCCTGCAGCCGCCGAGACGACTGCAGTCCACCCGTACGGAGGCGCGACGCATGAAGACCTACCAAGTGGGATACCTGGTCGGCAGCCTGGCCAAGGGCTCGATCAATCGCCAGCTGGCGAACGCCCTGCTCGGGCTGGCGCCCGCGGAACTCCAGTTCCGCGAGATCTCCTTCAAGGACCTGCCCCTCTACAGCTACGACTACGACGACGACTACCCGGCGGTCGCCAAGGCGTTCAAGAAGGCCATCGAGGACTCCGATGCCATCCTCTTCGTCACGCCCGAGTACAACCGCTCGATCCCCGGCGGGCTGAAGAACGCGATCGACTGGGCGAGCCGTCCCTGGGGCACCAACTCCTTCACGAACATCCCGTCGGGGGTGATCGGCACTTCACCGGGGTCCATCGGCACCGCAGTGGCCCAGCAGCAGCTGCGCAGCGTCCTGAGCTTCTGCAACTCGCCGCAGATGAACTCCCCGGAAGCCTACATCCAGTTCAAGCCCGGCCTGATCGACGAACAGGGCAAGGTGACCGACAGCAGCACCGAGGAGTTCCTGCGCAGGTACATGGCCGAGTTCCACCAGTTCATCGCGCGGGTGCGAACGGTCATCCCCCGCGATGCCTGACCGGCGTCCGCCACCGGCGCCACCGGGCGCAAGCTAGCCGGCGCCGGGCGGCGCGAGCCTGAGCAGGCCCGCGCCGGCACCATCCTCCTGCACCCAGATCTCGCCGTCCGGCCCCTGCTCCACCTCGCGGATGCGCTCGTTCATGTCGATGCGCTGCGCTTCATGGGCGGTATCGCCGTCGAACGCGACCCGTACCAGTGCGTGCGCCGACAAGCCGCCGATGAAGCCGTGGCCCCGCCATGCGGGGAACAGGGCGCCGTCGTAGATGATGAAGCCCGCCGGCGAGATGACGGGAGTCCAGCTGATGACGGGTGCCCGGAACTCCGGCCGCGTGGAATGGTCGGGAATCGGCCGGCCATCGTAGTGGTTGCCCTCGGACACGAGCGGATAGCCGTAGTTGGCCCCCCGCACCACCAGGTTGAGCTCGTCGCCGCCCGCCGGCCCCATCTCGTGCGCCCAGAGCCGCCCGTCGGCGTCGAAGGCCATCCCGAGGATGTTGCGGTGGCCCAGCGACCATACCTGCGCCGCCACGCCGCCGAGCTGCACGAAGGGATTGTCGGCCGGCACGCTGCCGTCGTCATGCAGGCGCACGATCTTGCCCAGGTTCGAAGCCATGTCCTGGGCGGGATCGAAGGCCTGCCGCTCGCTGGAGCTGATCCACAGCATGCCGTCGCGATCGAAGGCGATGCGATGGCCGAAGTGGCCGCTGCCGCTCCTCTTGGGCACCTGGCGCCAGATCACCTCGAGGTCCGCGAGGCTGCCCCCGCCCGCGCCATCCAGGACCAGGCGCGCACGCCCCACGGTCGCGCCCGTGCCGCCCGTGCCGGCTTCGACGTAGCTCAGGTAGACGACCTGGTTGCTGGCGAAGTCGGGATGCAGGACGATGTCGCCCAGTCCGCCCTGGCCGGCATGGACCACGGCGGGCACGCCGCTGATAGTGCCCGTGCTGTCGCCAGCCGGATCGTAGAGCCGCAGGGCGCCTGCCTTCTCGGTCACGAGCAGGCGGCCGTCCGGCAGGAAGGTCATGGCCCATGGCGCATCGAACTGCGCCACGCGTGTCACCTCGAACTTCGTCTCGCCGGCCGATGGCGGCGCGGGCGCGGGCTCGGGAGCCGGCGCGGGAGCCGGGGATGGCGCCGGTGC